>NZ_JBFULK010000077.1:0-302 GCF_056400365.1 Paenibacillus sp. P5_B5 | reverse complement strand
GAGCGATCTGGAGCCAATCTTATAAAAGCCGATCTCAGTTCGGATTGCAGGCTGCAACTCGCCTGCATGAAGTCGGAATTGCTAGTAATCGCGGATCAGCATGCCGCGGTGAATACGTTCCCGGGTCTTGTACACACCGCCCGTCACACCACGAGAGTTTACAACACCCGAAGTCGGTGGGGTAACCCGCAAGGGAGCCAGCCGCCGAAGGTGGGGTAGATGATTGGGGTGAAGTCGTAACAAGGTAGCCGTATCGGAAGGTGCGGCTGGATCACCTCCTTTCTATGGAGAATCGTTTCCTG
>NZ_JBFULK010000076.1:0-327 GCF_056400365.1 Paenibacillus sp. P5_B5 | reverse complement strand
GACTTATCATATTTAATGGAACATCGCCTTGTTTACTTACTTCATAACAAAGAATTTGTGTAAACCTATCCACCTGAGGATTAAAATCGGACTTCATAGGATAAATCTGCATTAAAATTACATTCTCATTTTTCTTGTTTTGAATTTCGTCTTTTCTTTCAAATAGCGAATGATAAATGTTCTTACCAAGACCAGACTCAAACTCTTTAATATTTGCTTCAATTTTGTAACCTACAACATGAAAAAGGGGTAATGTTATTACTTTAGCTTCCATAAAATCTCCTTCATTCAAAATGTTTATTGCAGTAATTGCATATAACTAACGTT
>NZ_JBFULK010000075.1:0-355 GCF_056400365.1 Paenibacillus sp. P5_B5 | reverse complement strand
TTGGCAACGTCCTACTCTCCCAGGACCCTTCGGTCCAAGTACCATCGGCGCTGGAAGGCTTAACGGTCGTGTTCGGRATGGGTACGCGTGGTTCCCTTCCGCCATCGTCACCAAACAGTGCATTTAGAATAAATGCGTTGTAACAAGGTATTGTACCTTGAAAACTAGATGCGAATTGAAAGWTGTAAGWWTACTTTTGAAAGATCTTAGGTTAAGCCCTCGACCTATTAGTACTTGTCAGCTRCACACATTGCTGCGCTTCCACCTCAAGCCTATCAACCTCGTCGTCTACAAGGGGTCTTACTAATTGGGAAATCTCATCTTGAGGGGGGCTTCGCGCTTAGATGCTTTCAGC
>NZ_JBFULK010000074.1:0-367 GCF_056400365.1 Paenibacillus sp. P5_B5 | reverse complement strand
GGTGAAAGGTACGCGGCGAAAACGATCAAACGCCATATCGAGCTGGCCTTGGCCTTGCAGCGCCAGACCCATCATGCGATTGGTCTCGGCCGATTCCTCGTCGGACTTGAGCTTGCCAGCCTCGGTCATGAGGAAGCGCTTGGTCGTCAACGCCAGGTGGCCGATCACCAGCAGGGCTGCGGGAAAGACAAACTTGAGCCAGGTCGCGGCCGCCGACAGCAAGCCGAACTCAACCACCAGCAACACCACGAATAACAGCAGTGTGATGATCGCGGCCTTGCCAGCCGACAGCCGTGGCAGGCCGGCAACCAGATAAGCCACAACCACCAGCAGCACACCCAGAGTGACCCAGACACCCCAACCAGGC
>NZ_JBFULK010000073.1:0-379 GCF_056400365.1 Paenibacillus sp. P5_B5 | reverse complement strand
CGGGATCGAACCGCTGACCCTCTGCTTGTAAGGCAGATGCTCTCCCAGCTGAGCTAAGCCTCCGGAATAAATAGTGGTGACCCGTAGGGGACTCGAACCCCTGTTACCTCCGTGAAAGGGAGGTGTCTTAACCACTTGACCAACGGGCCATGGCTCCCCGAACAGGACTCGAACCTGTGACAACTCGATTAACAGTCGAGTGCTCTACCAACTGAGCTATCAGGGAATACTGCTTGGCAACGTCCTACTCTCCCAGGACCCTTCGGTCCAAGTACCATCGGCGCTGGAAGGCTTAACGGTCGTGTTCGGGATGGGTACGCGTGGTTCCCTTCCGCCATCGTCACCAAACAGTGCATTTAGAATAAATGCGTTGTAACAA
>NZ_JBFULK010000072.1:0-392 GCF_056400365.1 Paenibacillus sp. P5_B5 | reverse complement strand
GCTGATGACCGACGGCATTTTGCTGGCCGAGACGCAGACCGACCCGCTGCTCAAAGCCTACGACACCATCATCATCGACGAGGCCCATGAGCGCAGCCTGAACATCGACTTTCTGCTGGGCTACCTGCGCCAGCTGCTGCCGCGCCGGCCCGACCTCAAGGTGGTCATCACCTCGGCGACGATTGATGCGCAGCGGTTTGCGGATTACTTTGCTTCTGCCGCCCCGGCGCCGGGCCGCCCCAAGCCGGGCGACGCCCCCTCGGGGGGCAGCGACGACGCGCAGCGCGGAGCGTGGGGGTCAAAAATTCCGGCGCCGGTCATCATGGTGTCGGGCCGCATGTTTCCCGTCGAACAGCGCTACCGGCCGTTTGAGGAGTCACGCGAGCACGACC
>NZ_JBFULK010000071.1:0-408 GCF_056400365.1 Paenibacillus sp. P5_B5 | reverse complement strand
GCTGAAAGCATCTAAGCGCGAAGCCCCCCTCAAGATGAGATTTCCCAATTAGTAAGACCCCTTGTAGACGACGAGGTTGATAGGCTTGAGGTGGAAGCGCAGCAATGTGTGCAGCTGACAAGTACTAATAGGTCGAGGGCTTAACCTAAAATCTTTTGTGGCAGTACTTTCTGTAAGGAAAGTGCGAGAACAAAAGATACTTCGGAAGCATATAAGCATTCTTACAGTTTCAATTCGCATCTAGTTTTCAAGGTACAACACCTTGTTACAACGCATTTATTCTAAATGCACTGTTTGGTGACGATGGCGGAAGGGAACCACGCGTACCCATCCCGAACACGACCGTTAAGCCTTCCAGCGCCGATGGTACTTGGACCGAAGGGTCCTGGGAGAGTAGGACGTTGCCAA
>NZ_JBFULK010000070.1:0-413 GCF_056400365.1 Paenibacillus sp. P5_B5 | reverse complement strand
GGGTGTAAACACTAGAGATAGTGTCCCTCTTCGGAGCACCCAAGACAGGTGGTGCATGGTTGTCGTCAGCTCGTGTCGTGAGATGTTGGGTTAAGTCCCGCAACGAGCGCAACCCTTGATCTTAGTTGCCAGCACTTCGGGTGGGCACTCTAGGATGACTGCCGGTGACAAACCGGAGGAAGGTGGGGATGACGTCAAATCATCATGCCCCTTATGACCTGGGCTACACACGTACTACAATGGTCGGTACAACGGGAAGCGAAAGAGCGATCTGGAGCCAATCTTATAAAAGCCGATCTCAGTTCGGATTGCAGGCTGCAACTCGCCTGCATGAAGTCGGAATTGCTAGTAATCGCGGATCAGCATGCCGCGGTGAATACGTTCCCGGGTCTTGTACACACCGCCCGTCACAC
>NZ_JBFULK010000069.1:0-418 GCF_056400365.1 Paenibacillus sp. P5_B5 | reverse complement strand
CGCGCACGCCGGCGTTCTCGGATATCGGTGTTGATGCCGAGCACCCCGTTGACCTTGCCTTCTTCGTCGCGCACCACCGTCCAGCGTGCTTCGATGGCCACCGTTGAACCATCTCTGGCGTGCTGCTCCAGTTCACCGGTCCAGTCCCCTTCATTGGCCAGCGTGCGGGCCATGGCGTCCACAAGCACCTGGGGATCCTCGTACATGAACTCTTCCATCGATTTTCCCAGCACTTCTTCGGCCGTCCAGCCGTAAAGGCGTTCGGCACTCTTGTTCCAGAAACGTATGGTCCGGTCCAGGTTGCGGACCATGATGGCATCCTGGGCCCTGTCCAGCAGCGAGGCCTGTTCGCGCAGTTTGACTGCGGCCTGGCGCGCCGCCTCCTGGCTGCGCTGGCGCTCCAGCCGTTCTCTCAAGC
>NZ_JBFULK010000068.1:0-418 GCF_056400365.1 Paenibacillus sp. P5_B5 | reverse complement strand
GATGCCGATGCKGAYGCCGATGCCGATGCCGATGCGGACGCCGATGCCGATGCCGATGCTGACGCCGATGCGGACGCTGATGCCGATGCGGATGCTGACGCCGATGCTGACGCCGATGCGGACGCTGATGCCGATGCGGATGCTGACGCCGATGCSGACGCTGATGCGGATGCCGATGCCGATGCKGACGCCGATGCGGACGCTGATGCTGATGCCGATGCGGATGCTGACGCCGATGCGGACGCTGATGCGGATGCAGATGCCGATGCTGATGCTGACGCCGATGCGGACGCTGATGCTGATGCCGATGCCGATGCTGATGCTGATGCCGATGCCGATGCCGATGCTGAGGCGGATGCAGATGCGGATGCGGATGCGGATGCTGATGCTGATGCGGATGCGGATGCTGAAGCGGAGG
>NZ_JBFULK010000067.1:0-431 GCF_056400365.1 Paenibacillus sp. P5_B5 | reverse complement strand
TAACTGTGTACAGTGTGATCGCACTTCCTCCATTACTCGTTGGTGCGTCAAAGCTCACCGTCGCTGATCCGTTACCTGCGGTCGCCGTTACATTCGTCGGGGCACCTGGCACAGCGATCGGCGCGACGGGTGTCACACTCGCCGATGCCACTGATGCTACAGAGTCGCCTGCAACATTCTTCGCTACGACCGTGAATGTATACGCCGTTCCGTTCGTCAAACCCAAGACCGTAATTGGAACAGCGCTTGTTCCTGTTCCCGTGAAGCCTCCCGGACTAGACGTAACTGTGTACAGTGTGATCGCACTTCCTCCATYACTCGYTGGTGCGTCAAAGCTMACCGTCGCTGATCCGTTACCTGCGGTCGCCGTTACATTCGTCGGGGCACCTGGCACAGCGATCGGCGCGACGGGTGTCACACTCGCCGATGCC
>NZ_JBFULK010000066.1:0-431 GCF_056400365.1 Paenibacillus sp. P5_B5 | reverse complement strand
ACCGTTATCGTAAATGATGGTAATGGTGGAACAGCAACATCTTCAGTTAAAATTACAGTTGAAGAAGTAGTTCCTGAAAACCAAGCACCAACAGTAGGGGATTATAACGAAACAACACCGGAGAACACGCCAGTGTCAGGTAACGTGGTAGGAACAGATCTAGATGGAGATACATTAACGTATACCGAAGGAACTGCGCCAACAAATGGAACTGTGGTTGTAAAACCAGACGGTAGTTGGACATATACACCAGCAGCTGATTATGTAGGTAATGATAGCTTTACCGTTATCGTAAATGATGGTAATGGTGGAACAGCAACATCTTCAGTTAAAATTACAGTTGAAGAAGTAGTTCCTGAAAACCAAGCACCAACAGTAGGGGATTATAACGAAACAACACCGGAGAACACGCCAGTGTCAGGTAACGTGGT
>NZ_JBFULK010000065.1:0-431 GCF_056400365.1 Paenibacillus sp. P5_B5 | reverse complement strand
CCGATTGCTGTGCCGAGTGCCCCGACGAATGTAACTGCGACCGCAGGTAACGGATCAGCGACGGTGAGATTTGACGCACCAGCGAGTGATGGAGGAAGTGCGATCACGTTGTATACGGTCAAGTCGAGTCCGGGAGGCTTCACGGGAACAGGAACAACCGCTGATCCAATTACGGTCTCGGGTTTGACGAACGGAACGKCGTATACGTTCACAGTAGTTGCCACGAATAGTGCAGGCGACTCCATGGCATCGTTGGCATCAACGAGTGTGACACCCGTCGCGCCGATTGCTGTGCCGAGTGCCCCGACGAATGTAACTGCGACCGCAGGTAACGGATCAGCGACGGTKAGMTTTGACGCACCAGCGAGTGATGGAGGAAGTGCGATCACGTTGTATACGGTCAAGTCGAGTCCGGGGAGTCCGGGAGGCTT
>NZ_JBFULK010000064.1:0-454 GCF_056400365.1 Paenibacillus sp. P5_B5 | reverse complement strand
AGAGTTTACAACACCCGAAGTCGGTGGGGTAACCCGCAAGGGAGCCAGCCGCCGAAGGTGGGGTAGATGATTGGGGTGAAGTCGTAACAAGGTAGCCGTATCGGAAGGTGCGGCTGGATCACCTCCTTTCTATGGAGAATCGTTTCCTGCAACGGAAACATTCGAACAGTGGTTTGCATGACAGACCACTAAAGTTTCTTCACTCGTTGTCAGTTTTGGAAGGATAATACCTTTCATCTTTAAACTTGTTCCTTGAAAACTAGATAGCGAAACGAAATGTAAGAGCTTAGAAACATCCGATGTTTTTCTTAAGCAATTGAGAGAACAACGTTTTATAATTAGCTGGTTAAGCTAATAAGAGCGCACGGAGGATGCCTAGGCACTAGGAGCCGAAGAAGGACGTGGCGAACGACGAAATGCCTCGGGGAGCCGTATGCAGGCTTTGATCCGGGGA
>NZ_JBFULK010000063.1:0-483 GCF_056400365.1 Paenibacillus sp. P5_B5 | reverse complement strand
GCCACCAGCTGCGTGACCTGTGTGGCAGAAATGCCGAAGGTCATTTCGACCTACAACAAATACCAATCCCAAGGCTACGACACGCTGGCCGTGGCCATGAGCTACGACCCACCCAGCTATGTCGTCAATTACACGCAGACGCGCCAACTACCTTTCAAGGTGGCCATCGACAACACCGGCGCAGTGGCCAAAGCATGGGGCGATGTGCAGCTCACGCCGACAACCTATCTGGTCAACAAGCGCGGCGAGATCGTCAAACAGTACGTGGGCGAGCCCGACTTTGCGGCGCTGCACCAGCTGATTGAAAAGCTTCTCAAAGAGACCTGAAGCGTTTCGCTCCCCCAAAAGAAAAGCCGGTTCAAACGAACCGGCTTTTTTGTTGCCCAACCCCGGGACGGAGATGTCTCCATTCAAGCGGGGGCCGAGGGTCCGGCTTCGCCGGCCCCAGGCGCCGCCCCCTYGAGGGGGGAACAGGCTACACGC
>NZ_JBFULK010000062.1:0-491 GCF_056400365.1 Paenibacillus sp. P5_B5 | reverse complement strand
GATGCTGACGCCGATGCGGACGCGAAAGCTGATGCTGATGCTGACGCCGATGCCKACGCCGATGCTGATGCCGATGCGGATGCTGACGCCGATGCTGACGCGAAAGCTGATGCTGATGCTGACGCCGATGCCGACGCCGATGCCGATGCTGATGCCGACGCCGATGCCGATGCCGACGCCGATGCGGATGCCGATGCGGATGCGAAGGCTGATGCCGATGCTGACGCTGACGCCGATGCTGACGCGAAAGCTGATGCGGATGCTGACGCCGATGCTGACGCCGATGCCGATGCCGATGCGGATGCGAAGGCTGATGCCGATGCGAAGGCTGATGCCGATGCTGATGCTGACGCCGATGCGGACGCGAAAGCTGATGCCGATGCTGACGCCGATGCCGACGCCGATGCTGATGCCGATGCGGATGCTGACGCCGATGCTGACGCGAAAGCTGATGCTGATGCTGACGCCGATGCCGACGCCGATGCCGATGC
>NZ_JBFULK010000061.1:0-525 GCF_056400365.1 Paenibacillus sp. P5_B5 | reverse complement strand
TCCCCGGATCAAAGCCTGCATACGGCTCCCCGAGGCATTTCGTCGTTCGCCACGTCCTTCTTCGGCTCCTAGTGCCTAGGCATCCTCCGTGCGCTCTTATTAGCTTAACCAGCTAATTATAAAACGTTGTTCTCTCAATTGCTTAAGAAGAACATCGGATGTTTCTAAGCTCTTACATTTCGTTTCGCTATCTAGTTTTCAAGGAACAATTTTGTTTACCGTTTTTAGCGGTAAGAAGTATGATAACACACTTCATTTTTACTTTTCAACCTGAAATATTTACCAGATTAAGAAGTTTTTTTGGTGGAGCCAAACGGGATCGAACCGTTGACCTCCTGCGTGCAAGGCAGGCGCTCTCCCAGCTGAGCTATGGCCCCATAATTTTTCTGGCAGTAGTTTGCGAATGCAAACTGCGAGAAGAAATTTCATGGTTTATATGAAATTTTAAATGGTGGGCCCTAGTGGACTCGAACCACCGACCTCACCCTTATCAGGGGTGCGCTCTAACCAGCTGAGCTAAGGGCC
>NZ_JBFULK010000060.1:0-527 GCF_056400365.1 Paenibacillus sp. P5_B5 | reverse complement strand
AATGGAGATGGCACTTCACCTTCTAATATAATACGTTCTCGGTTACGTTCAATAATAGGGTCAGGAATTGGAATCGCAGCTAGCAATGATTCTGTGTAGGGATGAAGTGGTTTGGCGTATAGCTCAGTTGATGAAGTAACCTCCACCAGATTTCCGAGATACATTACACCAATTCGATCGGAAATATACTTCACCATCGAAAGATCATGCGCAATGAACAAATAGGTCAAGCCAAATTCCTTTTGCAAATTCTTGAACAAATTCACAACTTGCGCTTGAATGGATACATCGAGTGCAGAAATAGGTTCGTCCGCAATAATAAATTGTGGTTCGATCGCAAGTGCACGGGCGATACCAATCCGCTGACGTTGACCGCCTGAGAATTCATGCGGGAATCGATTCATATGCTCTTCATTAAGACCTACCGCTTGTAGAATATCTCTTACACGATCTTTACGTTTCTTACCGGTATATAAATTGTGAATATCGATCCCTTCAGCAATAATATTACCAACTGTCATTCTCGG
>NZ_JBFULK010000059.1:0-527 GCF_056400365.1 Paenibacillus sp. P5_B5 | reverse complement strand
CCGAGAATGACAGTTGGTAATATTATTGCTGAAGGGATCGATATTCACAATTTATATACCGGTAAGAAACGTAAAGATCGTGTAAGAGATATTCTACAAGCGGTAGGTCTTAATGAAGAGCATATGAATCGATTCCCGCATGAATTCTCTGGTGGTCAACGTCAACGGATTGGGATCGCTCGTGCACTTGCGATCGAACCACAATTTATTATTGCAGACGAGCCTATCTCTGCACTTGATGTATCCATTCAAGCGCAGGTTGTGAATTTGTTCAAGAATTTGCAAAAGGAATTTGGCTTGACCTATTTGTTCATTGCGCATGATCTTTCGATGGTGAAGTATATTTCCGATCGAATTGGTGTGATGTATCTCGGAAACCTGGTGGAGGTTACTTCATCAACTGAGCTATACGCCAAACCACTTCATCCCTACACAGAATCATTGCTAGCTGCGATTCCAATTCCTGACCCTATTATTGAACGTAACCGAGAACGTATTATATTAGAAGGTGAAGTGCCATCTCCATT
>NZ_JBFULK010000058.1:0-539 GCF_056400365.1 Paenibacillus sp. P5_B5 | reverse complement strand
CACCCGAAGTCGGTGGGGTAACCCGCAAGGGAGCCAGCCGCCGAAGGTGGGGTAGATGATTGGGGTGAAGTCGTAACAAGGTAGCCGTATCGGAAGGTGCGGCTGGATCACCTCCTTTCTATGGAGAATCGTTTYCTGMAACGGAAACATTCGAACAGTCGCTTAGCTTGCTRAGCGACTAAGGCGACAGTTGTTTCGTAAGAARCAACGTTAGCCRAAATTTCTTCACTCGTTGTCAGTTTTGGAAGGATAATACCTTTCAGCGCTCTCAGTGTTTCTTCGAAACACCTGACGCGTGGATGTTTCTGACGAAACATCCGTTGTTCCTTGAAAACTAGATAGCGAAACGAAAYGTAAGAGCTTAGAAACATCCGATGTTCTTCTTAGYAATAAGAGAACAACGTTTTATAATTAGCTGGTTAAGCTAATAAGAGCGCACGGAGGATGCCTAGGCACTAGGAGCCGAAGAAGGACGTGGCGAACGACGAAATGCCTCGGGGAGCCGTATGCAGGCTTTGATCCGGGGATGTCCGAATGGG
>NZ_JBFULK010000057.1:0-552 GCF_056400365.1 Paenibacillus sp. P5_B5 | reverse complement strand
GGGACTGCATTAACGCCTCCGTACTCAAACGCGCGCTGGTCACCGGTGGCAGTGGCGCCATTGGCTCGGCCATTTGCCGGCAACTGGCTGCCGATGGATTTCACGTCATCGTGCATGCCAACCGCGGCCTTGATGCCGCCTTAGCGCTGGTGGCCTCCATCCAGGCGGCAGGCGGTCATGCGGAGGCTGTGGCGTTTGATGTCACTGATGCCGCCGCAACCGCCATTGCCCTGGAAACCCTGCTGCTGCAGGGGCCGGTCCAGGTGATCGTGAACAACGCCGGCATCCATGACGACGCGGTCTTTCCGGGCATGCAGCTGCGGCAATGGCAACAGGTCATTGACGTCTCGCTGAATGGTTTTTTTCATGTCACCCAGCCCTTGATGATGCCGATGATCCGTACGCGCTGGGGGCGTATCATCAACATCACGTCGGTCGCCGCAGTGGCAGGCAACCGCGGACAGGTGAATTATTCGGCTGCCAAAGGCGCATTGCATTCGGCCACAAAATCCCTTGCACTGGAGGTGGCCAGCCGCGGCATCACGGTCAATG
>NZ_JBFULK010000056.1:0-596 GCF_056400365.1 Paenibacillus sp. P5_B5 | reverse complement strand
GGCGTACCCCAGCGAGCTGCCGGTATGCGATCGAGAATAGCTTTGCTGCGCTCTGCATCTGCACGAAGCTGCTCGGTATTATTGGTTGCCATGTATCCTGGAGCAATAGCATTCACGTTAACCCCTTTGCTAGCCCATTCGTTAGCCATTGCTTTCGTAACTCCTGCTACGGCATGCTTACTCGCCGTATAGCCTGGTACGTTAATGCCGCCTTGATACGATAGCATGGACGCGATATTAATAATTTTACCTGAACCTTGCTTAATCATTTGTCTACCCGCTAATTGACTAAGGAAATAAACGGTATTTAGGTTCAAGTTAAGTACATCATGCCAATCTTGTGAAGGATGATCTGCAACAGGCGTACGACGAATAATTCCTGCATTATTGATAAGAATATCAAGGCTGCCAAATACATCTACGGTTTCTTGCACAATACTTGGAAGTACCTCTTCCTTGCTTAAATCCGCAATAATAACATGTACTTTGCGACCCATTGCTTTAATTTCAGCTTCAGCCTCTGCCGAATTGTTCGTGTGAGTGACGATACAAATATCCGCACCCGCTTCTGCCAACCCTTTGGCCATACCGAAACC
>NZ_JBFULK010000055.1:0-637 GCF_056400365.1 Paenibacillus sp. P5_B5 | reverse complement strand
CCGTGAAGCCTCCCGGACTAGACGTAACTGTGTACAGTGTGATCGCACTTCCTCCATTACTCGTTGGTGCGTCAAATCTCACCGTCGCTGATCCGTTACCTGCGGTCGCAGTTACATTCGTCGGGGCACTCGGCACAGCAATCGGCGCGACGGGTGTCACACTCGTTGATGCCAACGATGCCATGGAGTCGCCTGTACTATTCGTGGCGATTACTGTGAACGTATACGCCGTTCCGTTCGTCAAACCCGAGACCGTAATTGGATCAGCGGTTGTTCCTGTTCCCGTGAAGCCTCCCGGACTCGACTTGACCGTATACARCGTGATCGCACTTCCTCCATCACTAGTTGGTGCGTCAAATCTCACCGTCGCTGAKCCGTTACCTGCGGTCGCCGTTACATTCGTCGGGGCACTCGGCACAGCAATCGGCGCGACGGGTGTCACACTCGTTGATGCCAACGATGCCATGGAGTCGCCTGCACTATTCGTGGCAACTACTGTGAACGTATACGCCGTTCCGTTCGTCAAACCCRAGACCGTAATTGGAACAGCGCTTGTTCCTGTTCCCGTGAAGCCTCCCGGACTAGACGTAACTGTGTACAGTGTGATCGCACTTCCTCCATTACTCGTTGGTGCGTC
>NZ_JBFULK010000054.1:0-743 GCF_056400365.1 Paenibacillus sp. P5_B5 | reverse complement strand
CGCAAGGGAGCCAGCCGCCGAAGGTGGGGTAGATGATTGGGGTGAAGTCGTAACAAGGTAGCCGTATCGGAAGGTGCGGCTGGATCACCTCCTTTCTATGGAGAATCGTTTCCTGAAACGGAAACATTCGAACAGTGGTTTGCTTGACAAACCGCAAAAATAGCTAATTGCAAAGCTCATTTGTTCAGTTTTGATGGAGTTTTTCCATCAAGTTAATTTTTCTTCTCGCAGTTTGTATTCGCAAACTACTGCCAAAAAAGATTAATGCTTACGAAGCTATTTTTCTTTTCGCAGTTTTCTTACGAAAACTACTGTCAGAAAAATTACGGGGCCATAGCTCAGCTGGGAGAGCGCCTGCCTTGCAAGCAGGAGGTCAGCGGTTCGATCCCGCTTGGCTCCACCAAATTCTCTCTTACGAACTGGTAATAATTACAGGTTGTAGAGTGAGAAACAAATATGTTAAGATACTTCTTGCCGCTAAAACGGCTGAGAACAAAATTGTTCCTTGAAAACTAGATAGCGAAACGAAATGTAAGAGCTTAGAAACATCCGATGTTCTTCTTAGCAATAAGAGAACAACGTTAATAATTAGCWGGTTAAGCTAATAAGAGCGCACGGAGGATGCCTAGGCACTAGGAGCCGAAGAAGGACGTGGCGAACGACGAAATGCCTCGGGGAGCCGTATGCAGGCTTTGATCCGGGGATGTCCGAATGGGGGAACCCAGCTGTGGTAATGCGCAGTT
>NZ_JBFULK010000053.1:0-843 GCF_056400365.1 Paenibacillus sp. P5_B5 | reverse complement strand
GGTGTCACACTCGTTGATGCCAACGATGCCATGGAGTCGCCTGTACTATTCGTGGCGATTACTGTGAACGTATACGCCGTTCCGTTCGTCAAACCCGAGACCGTAATTGGATCAGCGGTTGTTCCTGTTCCCGTTAAGCCTCCCGGACTCGACTTGACCGTATACAACGTGATCGCACTACCTCCATCACTCGTTGGTGCGTCAAATCTCACCGTCGCTGATCCGTTACCTGCGGTCGCCGTTACATTCGTCGGGGCACTCGGCACAGCAATCGGCGCGACGGGTGTCACAGTCGCCGATGCCACTGATGCCATGGAGTCGCCTGCACTATTCGTGGCGATTACTGTGAACGTATACGCCGTTCCGTTCGCTAAACCCGTGACCGTAATTGGAACAGCGGTTGTTCCTGTTCCCGTTAAGCCTCCCGGACTCGACTTGACCGTATACAACGTGATCTCACTACCTCCATCACTCGCTGGTGCGTCAAAGCTAACCGTAGCTGATCCGTTACCTGCGGTCGCCGTTACATTCGTCGGAGCACTTGGCACACCGATCGGCGCGACGGGTGTCACACTCATTGATGCCAACGATGCCATGGAGTCGCCTGCACCATTCTTCGCAACTACCGTGAACGTATACGCCGTTCCGTTCGCTAACCCCGTAACCGTAATTGGAACAGCGCTTGTTCCTGTTCCCGTGAAGCCTCCCGGACTAGACGTAACTGTGTACAGTGTGATCGCACTTCCTCCATTACTCGTTGGTGCGTCAAATCTCACCGTCGCTGATCCGTTACCTGCGGTCGCAGTTACATTCGTCGGGGCACTCGGCACAGCAATCGGCGCG
>NZ_JBFULK010000052.1:0-864 GCF_056400365.1 Paenibacillus sp. P5_B5 | reverse complement strand
ATTACCACAGCTGGGTTCCCCCATTCGGACATCCCCGGATCAAAGCCTGCATACGGCTCCCCGAGGCATTTCGTCGTTCGCCACGTCCTTCTTCGGCTCCTAGTGCCTAGGCATCCTCCGTGCGCTCTTATTAGCTTAACCAGCTAATTTAAAACGTTGTTCTCTCAATTGCTTAAGAAGAACATCGGATGTTTCTAAGCTCTTACGTTTCGTTTCGCTATCTAGTTTTCAAGGAACAATTCTGTTTTGCGCCGTTTTTGCGGCAAGAAGTATCATATCATACTTCTTTTCGACTTTTCAACCTGTAATTTTTAACAGTTTGTAAAAGTGAATTTGGTGGAGCCAAGCGGGATCGAACCGCTGACCTCCTGCTTGCAAGGCAGGCGCTCTCCCAGCTGAGCTATGGCCCCATAATTTTTCTGGCAATAGTTTGCGAAAGCAACTTGCGAGAAGAAATTTCATGGTTTATATGAAATTTTAAATGGTGGGCCCTAGTGGACTCGAACCACCGACCTCACCCTTATCAGGGGTGCGCTCTAACCAGCTGAGCTAAGGGCCCTCAAAGTTTTGCGAAGCAAAACTACTTCGGAAGCGTAATCTTTTTCTGGCAGTAGTTTTCGCAAGAAAACTGCGAGAAGAAAATTTACAGTAAAACTATTTAATTCGAATCCATTAAAATGGATTCGCTTGGCAACGTCCTACTCTCCCAGGACCCTTCGGTCCAAGTACAATCGGCGCTGGAAGGCTTAACGGTCGTGTTCGGGATGGGTACGCGTGGTTCCCTTCCGCCATCGTCACCAAACGAATTACCTGAAGTAACCAAACTTCAGATGGCCTTAACATTGAAAGGTACTTGCCCCTTCA
>NZ_JBFULK010000051.1:0-918 GCF_056400365.1 Paenibacillus sp. P5_B5 | reverse complement strand
CGCAAGGGAGCCAGCCGCCGAAGGTGGGGTAGATGATTGGGGTGAAGTCGTAACAAGGTAGCCGTATCGGAAGGTGCGGCTGGATCACCTCCTTTCTATGGAGAATCGTTTCCTGAAACGGAAACATTCGAACAGTGGTTTGCTTGACAGACCACTAAAGTTTCTTCACTCGTTGTCAGTTTTGAAGGGGCAAGYACCTTTCAATGTTAAGGCCATCTGARGTTTGGTTACTTCAGRTAATTCGTTTGGTGACGATGGCGGAAGGGAACCACGCGTACCCATCCCGAACACGACCGTTAAGCCTTCCAGCGCCGATGGTACTTGGACCGAAGGGTCCTGGGAGAGTAGGACGTTGCCAAGCGAACCCCACAACAAGCTATAGAGTGGGGTTTTTTTATGAAAAGTATTGCAGTTTTGCTTCGCAAAACTTTGAGGGCCCTTAGCTCAGCTGGTTAGAGCGCACCCCTGATAAGGGTGAGGTCGGTGGTTCGAGTCCACTAGGGCCCACCATTTAAAACTTTATATAATTTGGGGCCATAGCTCAGCTGGGAGAGCGCCTGCCTTGCACGCAGGAGGTCAACGGTTCGATCCCGTTTGGCTCCACCAAAAAAACTTCTTAATCTGGCAAATATTTCAGGTTGAAAAGTAAAAATGAAGTGTGTTATCATACTTCTTGCCGCCAAAAACGGTAAACAAATTGTTCCTTGAAAACTAGATAGCGAAACGAAACGTAAGAGCTTAGAAACATCCGATGTTCTTCTTAAGCAATTAAGAGAACAACGTTTTATAATTAGCTGGTTAAGCTAATAAGAGCGCACGGAGGATGCCTAGGCACTAGGAGCCGAAGAAGGACGTGGCGAACGACGAAATGCCTCGGGGAGCCGTATGCAGGCTTTGATCCGGGGATGTCCGAATGGG
>NZ_JBFULK010000050.1:0-948 GCF_056400365.1 Paenibacillus sp. P5_B5 | reverse complement strand
TCGGCATCGGCATCGGCATCGGCATCCGCATCCGCATCGGCATCGGCATCCGCGTCGGCATCCGCATCCGCATCCGCATCAGCGTCGGCGTCGGCATCGGCGTCAGCGTCAGCATCGGCATCGGCGTCAGCATCGGCGTCGGCATCGGCATCGGCATCAGCGTCAGCGTCAGCATCCGCATCCGCATCCGCATCGGCGTCAGCGTCAGCGTCGGCATCCGCGTCAGCGTCGGCATCCGCGTCGGCATCCGCGTCAGCGTCGGCATCCGCGTCGGCATCCGCGTCAGCGTCGGCATCCGCGTCGGCATCAGCATCAGCATCCGCGTCGGCGTCGGCATCCGCTTCAGCTTTCGCATCGGCATCCGCACAAGCTTTCGCATCGGCATCAGCATCGGCGTCGGCATCGGCATCGGCATCGGCATCGGCATCGGCGTCAGCTTTCGCGTCCGCATCGGCGTCAGCATCGGCGTCCGCATCAGCATCAGCCTTCGCATCAGCATCAGCATCAGCATCGGCATCCGCGTCGGCATCCGCGTCGGCATCGGCATCAGCATCGGCGTCAGCATCAGCATCAGCTTTCGCGTCCGCATCGGCGTCAGCGTCGGCGTCAGCGTCAGCATCAGCATCAGCCTTCGCATCCGCATCGGCATCAGCATCGGCATCAGCATCGGCATCGGCGTCGGCATCGGCATCGGCATCAGCTTTCGCRTCGGCRTCRGCGTCMGCATCWGCWTCAGCCTTCGCATCCGCATCGGCATCAGCATCGGCRTCGGCATCGGCGTCAGCATCGGCATCAGCTTTCGCGTCCGCATCGGCGTCAGCATCAGCATCGGCATCAGCCTTCGCATCGGCATCAGCCTTCGCATCCGCATCGGCATCCGCATCGGCGTCGGCATCGGCATCGGCATCAGCTTTCGCATCGGCGTCAGCGTCCGCATCTGCTTCAGCC
>NZ_JBFULK010000049.1:0-1018 GCF_056400365.1 Paenibacillus sp. P5_B5 | reverse complement strand
AACGTGGTGGGAACAGATCCAGATGGAGATACATTAACGTATACCGAAGGAACTGCGCCAACAAATGGAACTGTGGTTGTAAAACCAGACGGTAGTTGGACGTATACACCAAACAAAGATTATGTAGGTAATGAYAGCTTTACGGTAAATGTAAGTGATGGTAATGGTGGAACAGCAACATCCACAGTCGCGATTATCGTGACAAAAGTGAATAAAGTGCCAACAGTATCGAATTATGATGCAACAACACCGGAAAACACACCAGTGTCAGGTAACGTGGTGGGAACAGATCCAGATGGAGATACATTAACGTATGCCGAAGGAACTGCGCCAACAAATGGAACTGTGGTTGTAAAACCRGACGGTAGTTGGACRTATACACCAAACAAAGATTATGTAGGTAATGATAGCTTTACGGTAAATGTAAGTGATGGCAACGGTGGAACAGCAACATCCACAGTCGCGATTATCGTGACAAAAGTRAATAAAGTGCCAACWGTACCRAATTATGATGCAACAACACCGGARAACAYAYCAGTGTCAGGTAACGTGGTGGGAACAGATCCAGATGGAGATACATTAACGTATGCCGAAGGAACTGCGCCGACTAACGGAACTGTGGTTGTAAAACCGGACGGTAGTTGGACATATACACCAAACAAAGATTATGTAGGTAATGACAGCTTTACGGTAAATGTAAGTGATGGCAACGGTGGAACAGCAACATCCACAGTCGCGATTATCGTRACAAAAGTAAATAAAGTGCCAACWGTACCGAATTATGATGCAACAACACCGGAAAACACACCAGTKTCAGGTAACGTGGTGGGAACAGATCCAGATGGAGATACATTAACGTATRCCGAAGGAACTGCGCCAACAAATGGAACTGTGGTTGTAAAAYCAGACGGTAGTTGGACRTATACACCAAACAAAGATTATGTAGGTAATGATAGCTTTACGGTAAATGTAAGTGATGGCAACGGTGGAACAGCAACATCCACAGTCGCGATTATCG
>NZ_JBFULK010000048.1:0-1117 GCF_056400365.1 Paenibacillus sp. P5_B5 | reverse complement strand
TTCCTGTTCCTCGCTGGTCTGAACCCACGGCAAAAAAAGCAAGCTCTCCATCAAAGTCTTGTCCACTCTCGGCAAGTAATGCTTGATCCAGCTTATCAATTCCATCAAACAGCTTGAAAACCTGGCGCCCCTCTTTCGTGCATAACATAGTAGCCGCTGCACCTAACTGACGAATGGCATATCGTACTTGCGTGCGATGATTTTTCTCGTTTTTGCCCATAATGATTCCAACAGCTTCGCCGCCTTTTTCGGCAACACAGGTAAAGGCTTGGTTTGCAAGGCAACTGGCCAAATATAACTTTGACATTCTTTCTGCGATTTTCGGTGAGCAATAACGCTCGTAATTCCATGTATCACGGATGATTTTTTCTAACGCTTTATAATCTGAACGTTGTATTTCCCTGAAATGAATATCGCTTCGCATGATCTTTACCCTCCATATACTTGATTTCTCTCTCTATGTTCCTTATCATAAACTATACAGTTACTGTAAAGTAAAGAGGAGAATTAAACATGATTGATAATCAAAGAATGTTATTTACTGCGGGTCAGTTTGCGAAGCTCCACCAAATCAATAAACGCACCTTGCATTATTATGATGATATTGGATTATTTTCACCTGCCTACAAAGGCGACAACGGATATCGCTATTACAACTATCTGCAAAGTCCAACTTTAGAAACGCTTTTGACTCTGCGAGAGCTGGGGATGTCGATTGAAGAAATTACGCAGTATATGTCTAACCGTTCTATATCTACATTTCGTAGTATAATACGGACTAAAACAGCGGAGATCGATGACTCAATCAAGCGACTCAAGGAAATACGCAAGCTACTTGAACAAAAAGAAAGACTACTCACTTTATGCGAGCAGTCAGACCTATCTGAAATTACCATCATAGATTGTCCAGATGAGTATTTGTTCTTGAGCCGTTCGATCACAGGAGCTTATGATGACGATGATTTTGCTGTTTGGACCAAGCACATGCAGAATCTGCGCAGTTATGGACTATACCATCAAAACACTGGCAGTATGATTTCAGCAGAGAAAATCACGGCAGGCAACTTTGAAGAATACGACTACTTTTTCACTAAAATAGAGAAACCTTAGAAACCTT
>NZ_JBFULK010000047.1:0-1271 GCF_056400365.1 Paenibacillus sp. P5_B5 | reverse complement strand
AAAAAAACCGTCATGTTATCATGAGGGTTGGGAGTGACTCTTGGAGGGGATATTTTTATGGCTAAAAAAGGACAATCATTTCAAACATATACAGAAGAATTCAAACTGAAGGCGGTCAAAGCATATTTAGAGGGGTCAGTGAGTTACAAAGTGGTAGCTGAACGAGAAGGGATTCGTAATTGTTCTCAACTTAAGGTTTGGGTGAAAAAATGGCAAAACGGAGAGTCATTCGATGGGCGTAAAGGTGTGATGAATCCATTGAAAGGGCGCACTCGAACCTCTTTCGGAAGTATTGAGGAAGAACGAGATTATCTGAAGGCACAGGTGGATTACTTAAAAAAGCGGTATCCAAATCTAGTAAAGGAGCAGCACCTAATCGACGAGTAAACTACGAAATAGTTGAGGAGCTTCGCCACCTGCACGGCATTACAAGTTTGTTAACCATTACGGGGATACCCCGGGCCAGTTACTACAAATGGCGAGCCACACAGCCCCATCGCACGRCAAGACAAGACAGGAATCGTGAGATCAAGGAACATATGATGGCTATTCATTTTGCTCATCCAGACTTCGGTTACCCTCGTATGACGACCGCCTTGTGGGAGGCAGGCTACAATGTGAATCACAAGAAAGTCGGACGGATCATGCGAGAGTTATCGATCCAATCGGTTATTCGACGGAAACGAAAACAGTCCAATTACACGCCTTCGGTGGTATATCCAAATCGATTAAAACGTCAATTCCATGCTACAGCGCCCCACCAAAAAATGGTGACCGATATAACCTATATTTCCGATGGAACGAAATTTTATTACCTGTCCGTCATTCAAGATCTATTTAATAATGAGATTGTCGCTTGGCAGTTGTCGGAACGTAACGATGTTCAACTCGTGATGGATACTGTTAAGCAATGGACAAGAAAAAGAGACGTGTCGGAAGCTGTGCTCCATTCGGATCAAGGCTTCCAGTATACGTCTCAGGCGTACAACAAGCGACTAGAAGTATTCGGCGTTAAAGGCAGCCACTCTCGCAAAGCAACCTGCCTGGATAACGCATGCATAGAATCCTTCTTYTCGCATCTCAAAACAGAGAAGTTGTATCTTCAACAGTGTAAATCAGGAATTGAGATTCATCAAGCGGTAGAAGATTATATTTATTATTACAATTACCAGCGGTTCCAATCTAAACTGAAACAGCGCGCGCCGATCGAATACCGGTGCGCGCTGGCAGCATAGCTTTTTTCATCTGTCTACTTGACAGGGGTATGACCA
>NZ_JBFULK010000045.1:0-1909 GCF_056400365.1 Paenibacillus sp. P5_B5 | reverse complement strand
AGGTTAATTAAGTATGCAATAGAACATGGATGGGATTTTCGCAATGAGAAGAAAACGGCGAAAATCGAACAAGGTGATTTTCTTATAGATAAATTAGGATTAAGTGTATGACTTCGAATTTCATT
The DNA here is from genome assembly GCF_056400365.1 of Paenibacillus sp. P5_B5. Taxonomy (NCBI): domain Bacteria; kingdom Bacillati; phylum Bacillota; class Bacilli; order Caryophanales; family Paenibacillaceae; genus Paenibacillus; species Paenibacillus sp. P5_B5. The sequence continues at coordinate 1,784 of NZ_JBFULK010000045.1, read as the reverse complement.
GAACTAACGGGACACGATAGTTCAATAATGCAAGGGCTGCCAATTGGTAGCCCTTTGTTCAGATAACGGGCAGCTTTCTTTAATAAGTCACGAATCGTCATGGTAAAATTAGCTCCTGAGGATTGTGATATTTGGAGGTCTATAATCATGAGATTAAGTTGTGAATCAATCATGTTACAACTGCCTGATACAGGGTATATTGACGCAAAGTTAAAGGGGATGTCCTACGACCATCAAAAGACCCTGCAGAATTGTGCACTAAATGTCGGGAAGGGAATTACCTTCTCTGCTATGCTTTGAGTAACGAGGGGAGGCGWTAATCATGGATATGCTGGCGCAACTGAACAAATCTTTAAGCTATATTGAGGAGAATCTTACTGATCGTGTGGACTATCAGGAGGCAGCGAAAATTGCCTGCTGTTCGGAATATCATTTTACACGGATGTTCTCATTCCTTGCAGGCATTACTCTGTCGGAATACATCCGCCGAAGACGCYTAACTTTGGCAGCACTCGAGCTAAGCCACAGTGACATCAAGATCATCGATGCTGCGATGAAATACGGATATACCTCGCCGGATTCCTTTACTAGGGCTTTCCAAATCATGCATGGGATTACTCCCTCGGAAGCCCGGATCCAKGGACAKTCYCTCAAAGCCTTCCCGCGGATGACGTTTCAACTAACTATCAAAGGAGGAAGTGAAATGAACTACCGAATTGAAGACAAAGAGGCTTTTCGCATAGTGGGGATCAAAAAAAGAGTGCCAATAGTATTTCAGGGGGTGAATSCGGAGATTGCATCGATGTTTGAAGGACTTACACCAGAAATGATTGATAAGATTAAGGGMTTTTCGAATGTTCAGCCTTCAGGACTAATCAGTGCTTCCACGAATTTCAGTGAAGGGCGGATGGAGGAGAAAGGAGAGCTTGATCATTACATCGGGGCGGCCACRRCGAATGAAGCACGAGATGGCTTCGCCCAGCTGGAGGTGTCAGCCTCTACATGGGCTGTATTCACGGCCGTTGGCCCTTTTCCGAGTGCGYTTCAAGAGATCTGGGGACGCATTTATTCCGAATGGTTTCCGTCTTCGGAATATGAGCTRAGCGAAGGGCCTGAAATGCTCTGGAATGAGCAGAAAGATGTAGCATCGCAGCAATTTAAAAGCGAAATATGGATACCCATTAAAAAGAAATAAGCAGCGTTTGTCGAAGTAACGGAGAACGATAGTTCAAACAACCAGGGAGCAGACCGCTACGGGCACTGCTCCTTTTCGCATTGAAGTAAAGGGCAGGATAGCGGAATCATTTCGCGAATACCTTAAATATGGAAAGTTCGCGAAGTTAGTAAATAAGACGTTATAGGAAATCAGTGCAAACCAAATAAAAGCAGTATGGAGGAGCGACCGATGATGTTTGAATTCATTACGCACTATTATAATGCTGTACCATTTAGAAGTCTGTCTGCACTTTCAAAAACAGAAGCTATGAAAGTCATGGAAGAACTAKGTGATGATACGCCTATCTTTGAAAGATTCAAAGAACCAGTTCAATATTGGGAGAACCGATTAGAAGCGGAGAATTGGTTGCGAAACGGATTTAAAGAAAAAGGCGGAGYACCYAAAGATAAATATCCATTTTATTCCGTCTTGGGGACAGCAGATTGGATAGAGAGTTACGCTTCGAGTACGGGGTTAGATATAAATTTTCTACGAATTCCGTTATCAATATTTAGTGAAAATGATGTAAGCTTTACATTTCCAGATAGTATGGTTTCATTTTGGATGG
>NZ_JBFULK010000044.1:0-2162 GCF_056400365.1 Paenibacillus sp. P5_B5 | reverse complement strand
GTGGTTAAGACACCTCCCTTTCACGGAGGTAACAGGGGTTCGAGTCCCCTACGGGTCACCACTATTTATTCCGGAGGCTTAGCTCAGCTGGGAGAGCATCTGCCTTACAAGCAGAGGGTCAGCGGTTCGATCCCGTTAGCCTCCACCATAATTCTATATGCTTATAATGACGCGGGGTGGAGCAGCCCGGTAGCTCGTCGGGCTCATAACCCGAAGGCCGCAGGTTCAAATCCTGCCCCCGCAACCAATCAATTTTATGAATTCACCATATTTCATGAAATTATCGCGGAGCCGTGGTGTAGTGGCCCAACATGCCTGCCTGTCACGCAGGAGACCGCGGGTTCGAATCCCGTCGGCTCCGCCATTATTATGCCGTTGTAGCTCAACTGGTAGAGCAACTGACTTGTAATCAGTAGGTTGGGGGTTCAAGTCCTCTCGACGGCACCATTTTTTTCTAGGTACTAGCTTTATAGCTAAAGGTTTGGGTTTAAATCCATTCTGACAAGGTGTTAAATCCTTGTTTACCTGATGTTTGTTTAGAGCCATTAGCTCAGTTGGTAGAGCACCTGACTTTTAATCAGGGTGTCGAAGGTTCGAGTCCTTCATGGCTCACCAGTATTTATCCCGATGCGCGCGTATGGCGGAATTGGCAGACGCACTAGACTTAGGATCTAGCGGGAAACCGTGGGGGTTCAAGTCCCTCTACGCGCATCGAATGCGGAAGTGGCTCAGCGGTAGAGCATCGCCTTGCCAAGGCGAGGGTCGCGGGTTCGATTCCCGTCTTCCGCTCCATATTTTTTGCGCCCTTAGCTCAGCTGGATAGAGCGTTTGACTACGAATCAAAAGGCCGGGAGTTCGAATCTCTCAGGGCGCGCCATTTTTACTTTAAATATTTTCGGGATGTAGCTCAGCTTGGTAGAGCACCTGGTTTGGGACCAGGGGGTCGCATGTTCAAATCGTGTCATCCCGATTTTAACTGATGTACTCTGTACTAGTTATACGAATCAAACAAAAGACTACTCTTAGTAGATTTTCTACTAGTGTAGTCTTTTTTTGTTCCATTTTTCCTTATACAAAGTATAGGTTTCAGGGTGTTGATTAATATAGATCGATATGAATCGTAATGAACAAAGTTTATTATTACTACCCATGATGAGCTGAATAATTGTAGTATATAATTTTATGAATTCTGCTGATCATGCTGGAATCTTCATTTTAGCTAGTGATTCTCGTAGTAATTGTCAACTGAAAATTGAGGCACATAATATTAGTCTTATATTCTTGGAAGTGGGATAGAGGCTATGATAGAACCGCTATATCTCCTAACGAAGAATGATGTAATGATGCCTCTATTATGTATTCTATATAAAGTTCCATACGTAATTGAGTTCCACATCAATTCAATTAAACTGCGCTGCTAATATATTTATGTAGAATCATTGGTATTACATTATCGAAATAGCTTGTTGAGATTTTACTAAATATCTGTAACCTCTCCGTCAATCTTTAGAGCCTTGAATATTTATTACTTTATTTAATGCTCTAATTTAGGTGTAAGTAAACAAAGATACTAATACTATGCTTCTTCTAGTGTCATAGATTGTACTACTAAGCTAATATTTTTAGTGCTTATAAAACTTCTTTGGTCTTTACCAAAGGTTCAAGGTTGTCGATGTCTTTAAGAGATTGGACTTGTGAGCAAGTAAATGTATTAAGTAATAGGTCATATCCTTTGACAAGTAAGGATGAAGTGAATGATAAAGTGAACGAAACTTACTAATCTGTTTGATACAGGTATTATTGTAATAAAGGAGAGTAAGTTCATGTCGAATAATATCAAAAAAGGGGTTGCATCTCCTTAAAAGCTATGGTATATTGTAATTCCTCCCGCGGTAAGTTAGCGGTGAAGACAAAATAACATAGTGAGTGATTGGAAATATTTATCACTTGCATCAAATTGATAAATATGTTATATTAGTTTTCTAGCCAAGAGAAACACGGCTAAGGCGTAATAAAACAAATTGTCCTTTGAAAACTGAACAACGAGTGAAGAAATACAAGAGGTTATTAACCTCAAAACGTTGAGAGAACGAGCGCTTCGGCGTAAGTGATTGAGACAAGCTAGCAAGAAATTTTGAGCAATCAGCTCTAATTATAGCAAG
>NZ_JBFULK010000043.1:0-2381 GCF_056400365.1 Paenibacillus sp. P5_B5 | reverse complement strand
TTACAACGCATTTATTCTAAATGCACTGTTTGGTGACGATGGCGGAAGGGAACCACGCGTACCCATCCCGAACACGACCGTTAAGCCTTCCAGCGCCGATGGTACTTGGACCGAAGGGTCCTGGGAGAGTAGGACGTTGCCAAGCAACTACAAGCCACTATTCGATTATGAATGGTGGCTTGTTTTTTTTGTATTGATCCATATGATGCGAACTCCGACTGGATTAACTACTTTTGCCTGCATTTCATACATTCTAACCTTTAATGTAAGTTTATATTTGTGTGTTTGACAGCTAAATGTACAGTCTAATCCGAGTTATTTTCATTTTTCACGTATTATTAGGTCTTTTGAATGTATGAGATACAGTCTAAGCTTGATATTTGAACTAATGCATCATTTTGAATGTACAATTTGCAATCAAACAACTGAATTGCACTTGGATCGAGTTTAGATTTTACAATCAAACTGCAGAAATGGTTGTGCTTATTATAGATAAGTTGTGGTTTTACAGATAAGAGGGACTAAACTCATAACATTCGAATCTGGGATGAAGCTCCTGGGAAAGTACAACGTACGACATTGCCATGCAAATATTCATTATGAATATTGCCTTGGAATTGTTTTGTGTTAATTAGTTTCACTTACTTTTTGATTTGAAGATGACTTTTCTTATGAAGAGTTAATGAAATGAAGAGTTAATGAAAATACTGTATAACTCCCCTTGCTTTAATAAATATAATTTGGGACAATAATAAGCAGATTTTAAAGTGTTGAAAAGAGGATATCAAATGAATAAAGAATCCATATATGGATTGACATTAGATCAGTTGACAGATTGGCTTACAAAACATGGGCACAAAAAGTCTCGTGCAACACAAGTATGGGAATGGCTTTATAGAAAAAGAGTGACTAACTTTTCAGAAATGATTGATGTTAATAAAGAATGTATTCAATTATTAGCTGAGCATTTTGTCATTACAACATTAAGCGAACACCTTAAGCAAGAATCAGCGGATGGAACGATTAAGTTCTTATTTAAGTTAAATGACGGCAATCTGATTGAAACGGTATTGATGAGGCAGAAATACGGGTTATCGGTATGTGTCACAACTCAAGTAGGCTGTAACATCGGCTGTAGTTTTTGCGCGAGTGGACTATTAACCAAAAAACGCGATTTATCCAGTGGTGAAATTGTAGAACAAATTATGAAAGTGCAACGTCACCTTGATCAGGCACAACAAAATGAAAAGGTTAGCCACGTTGTAGTGATGGGAATTGGAGAACCATTTGATAATTTTACAAACCTTGTTGATTTCTTAATGGTTATTATAGATCATAAGGGACTAGCTATTGGTTCAAGACATATCACTGTATCGACTAGTGGATTACCAGATAAAATCGTCAAATTCGCTGATACTAAATTACAGGTGAATCTAGCGATTTCAATTCATGCACCAAATAATGAACTTCGAACGCAGATTATGAAAATAAACCGTGCCTTTTCAATAGATAAATTGATGGAGGCTGTCGATACCTATTTGGAAAAAACGAAAAGAAGAATCACGTTTAGTTATATTTTGCTTAAAGATGTAAATGATCGTAGGGAACATGCTCTTGAACTTGCTGAGTTGATCGGGGATAAGCGCCAGCTCGTTAATGTTAACTTAATCCCTTATAACCCGGTGGATGAGCTAGATCAGTATCAAAGAAGCACACAGGAATCAGTGCTAGCGTTCTATGATACTCTCAAAAAGCAAAAGATTAGCTGTAGTGTTCGTCTTGAACATGGAACAGATATTGATGCTGCATGCGGACAGCTAAGAAGTAAACAAATCAAGGAATCCCAAGTTAAACAAAAGCAATGCTCTGCGAACAAACTAGTATCCAGCTAAGATCAAATTTCTAATAAGCGTATCCATTCATATGGGTACGTTTTTCTATAAATGATGTTGCAAATGTACTCTTATGTCTAAACCCAACTGTATGAAATTGGATCTACCAAAAGGATTGCGCAAACTATAACTATTTGATATGATACTCTTTGTCGCTTCGGAAGATGCGCTAATGTATGAATGAAACAATCGGTTAAACGAATGGGTCATGAAAATAGAAACGGAAAAAGTTCTTGACATTAAGCCTTCTAAAATGGTATGATATAAAAGTTGTCTCGTAGGTAATAAGAGACACACAAACAACAAATTGTCCTTTGAAAACTGAACAACGAGTGAAGAAATACAAGAGGTTATTAACCTCAAAACGTTGAGAGAACGAGCGCTTCGGCGTGAGTGATCAAGACAAGCTAGCAAGAAATTTTGAGCAATCAGCTCTAATTATAGCAAATCAACTTTGGTTGATGAGCACTTTAATGGAGAGTTTGATCC
>NZ_JBFULK010000042.1:0-2717 GCF_056400365.1 Paenibacillus sp. P5_B5 | reverse complement strand
TTGGTGACGATGGCGGAAGGGAACCACGCGTACCCATTCCGAACACGACCGTTAAGCCTTCCAGCGCCGATGGTACTTGGACCGAAGGGTCCTGGGAGAGTAGGACGTTGCCAAGCAACTGTAAGCCACTATTCGATTATGAATAGTGGCTTTTTGTTGTGTAGAAGCCCCGATTCAAGGGACTATTAGGGTTAACTAAGACAGTAATTGAACTAATTGATTCTTTGTGTTCTGATTCTTTACTTACAAGGATGATCTTGTCCTCCAAATTCTATTTGATGCACCTATCTTAAATTGACCTTTACTGACAGACTATTGAATCTACGCTCGATCTACTGCATATCGTCTTCAATCTGTTGTGTAACTACATAGTAACTGGGTTTGCTTGCACTTCATACATTCAAATCTTGCATGAAATTCGATGTTTAGGTATTTGAATGTATAACGTACAATCTAATCCGATCGATTGTTATTATTTTGGTGTTTTAAGCTCTTTTGGATGTATGAAATGCAGTCTAAAGTAAACTATTGAGCTAAAGGATTATTTTGAATGTATGGAATACAGGCAAAGGTTGATATTTGTACGCAGGTGTTCTTTTGAATGAACAATAAACAATAAAGCTGATCTATTTTTGGATTTAACAATATATAACAATACAAGGCAGGCAGATGTTCAGGATGCTGCTGTGGCTGAAGCAAAGATATCATTTGATTTTTGGCAATGGAGACATCTTATACTACTCTGCTTCCCTAACTATTAATGGGAGCTGTTAGATCAATACACCTTATGTGCATGTCTGATTAGAGGTGGTTATCACATCACTCCGGATTTTGTTATTAAAGTTGTTCATATGGTGAAGATAGAATAGTGAGGTACTAGTTATTGTTTCATTTAACTTGCTCTATTGCCTGTTGGTGAATAAATCTGCGTATTGGTGGCAAAAGGGCATTCTAACAATAAATTGGGCAGGCTGGCAGGCTGCACCTTGAGTGATATCGAGGATTGTAGGTGCTATAGGTAGAAATGTTACTAGTTGTAATGGAGTATGCGCATCAATTGAAAGTGAATGTATTTCGGGGGCATTTCGCAGCTAGGGATATCATTTCTATTCCTACAGAAAGTGCCAAGACCGTACAGTTCGTTTTGAGTTGGGGTTACGGATGAAACAGACTTGGTATTGTTCGATCCAATCTTGGGTTGAACTCATGTCAAAAGTCATAAATGAAAAACACTTATAAGAAAAGTAAGTGTTTTTAGCGCATCTTAATAATCGTTAAACGCACAACATTGATTTGGTGTACTCTTGTACTAACTAAGAGAAACACCTCATTTATTCTTAGGTTATTTTCTAATAGCTTAGTGCCTAATCATATTTGCTATCTTCAATTCTCGTTTGATTTTCAAAGATAAGTTCAGCCTCAGTCTCAAAATTCAAGTGCAACGGAGCTGGGAGCTGGTTTTTGATTTCTGTCATCAAAGGTAATGCTAAGAACTCTTCAAGTGTTCGCGGTTGAGGATCTAGCCCATGAAACCACTCTCGAACAGCATCAATAAAAAGATAAAAAGAAGACTCAAATTGATCTGCTACAGGCTCTGCATCTTCGTTAAGTGGCGCCGACATGGCCTTCCAGTTTGATAAAGTGGTGTTTAATATTTGCTCAATTTTTTGATTCATTGGGTAACCTCCTGCAATAGATATATAGGTATCTCTTTTTTTGTATTATACCAATCTCCTTCATAGTCATTCAATTTGTTGCAAGGATTGCTGGGACATAGTGAAAATTTAAGAAATAGAGGAATTAAAGAATCGATGATTTGATGTGTCGTCTTAGTAATAATGTCGCTCAGAAAGATAAGGATGCCTTTATTAATTCTTCATATCTCGATTTTTGAATTAGTGGTAAATTGAAATGCTTGTAAGGGTTGCAGTAGGTGGCTATCGTACGTGTACTCCTCTCAAATGATTTGATCGGTTAGGCAGAATGTGTACTCGCAAATTTGTTATGGGACATCAAGGTGCATCATAGATTATCTTCAATACAAAAGGGGGAAATAAGAAGAATATCATCTGTGCTACCTAAACGATTACAGTTTGCTATGGTAGGTTTGCTCATAGTTAAGAAAGCAGTTCTAGCGATCATCTTCTTAATAGTACACAGACATTCATGAAGTCTAGATTGTTATCACATCGTTTATAGAGATATTCATATTATAGAAAAATGATACAATAGATCTGATTCCATACATGACAGATAACTGTACTATTGAATAGATTTAGTTATGTAAATTATTACCTTGTATAAAAGGGTTGCACTATGCTTTTCTATTTGATATGATACATCTTGTCGCTTCGGAAGACGCGATAATGTCGAATGAAACAAACGGTTAAACGTTTGAATCACAAAAAAAGAACTTAAAAAAATTCTTGACATAAAGCCTTCTGAAATGGTATGATATAAAAGTTGTCTCGTAGGTAATAAGAGACACACAAACAACAAATTGTCCTTTGAAAACTGAACAACGAGTGAAGAAATACAAGAGATTATTAATCTCAAAAACGTTGAGAGAACGAGCGCTTCGGCGTAAGTGATCAAGACAAGCTAGCAAGAAATTTTGAGCAATCAGCTCTAATTATAGCAAGTCAACTTCGGTTGATGAGCACTTTAATGGAGAGTTTGATCCTGGCTCAGGACGAACGCTGGCGGCGTGCCTAATA
>NZ_JBFULK010000041.1:0-3248 GCF_056400365.1 Paenibacillus sp. P5_B5 | reverse complement strand
CCGTCAAGCGATGCGTGCAGAAATAGAACGAGTTTTCTCATTTTCAGTTCTCCTTTGTTCATGAGGGATATCTACATTATACATTTACTACATTTTAGCATAATTCAACTTGGGTTGTTTCTTATGGATTGCTAATCCCAAACCTGCCCGTTAGCTGAAAAGGCTGCCGATCCATTGCTGACGGCAGCCTTCTCCTGTTGACTATTGAGCTATCGTGTCCCGTTAGCTCAAACAGGCTGCTGAAATATCGGCAGCCTGTTATCGTTGCACTATCGTTTCCCGTTAGCTTAATCAATGAAGTAATTATCCTTTTGTTTAAGCCAATTTATAATGATGTTTTTAAATGTTATTGTTGGCAACTCGCAATAGGCTCCATCATCAGAATATAGGTCGATAATCTTCACAGATGTATTATTAAGCTGGATTACAAAGTATTTTACATCGCCGAGAGTTGAATTTTCTACCTTCCCATTTAATACTTCGTTTATTGAGTCGATTAGCCAGACATCATTTTCATCTTTATCTTGAAGATTTGTCCCAATAAAAGCTTCTAACAAATCGTAACCTGCGGGCAAGGAAATAACGGGTACACCGTTTAAATCAATGAGTTCAAACCTCATAGTCACACCTCTTATTCATGCACTTCATTCTTCAATAGTTCAACATTGATATCGAACTATCCTGCCCGTTAACGCAATAACGGCTACCCACGGCAACCGTTTCAACTATCGTGTTCCGTTAGTGCAATTAAACTTCTCACTAATAAAGTTCAATTTCCCAATCTTCAAACTCTGGCTCAACCTGATAACTACTGTCAACATAACTTCGAATATACTGTGCAGCTCTTCTTTCTGCATATTTAGCATTCAGAACCGTTCCTTGATCATCCATCTCGATCACATTTGCAAAGATGGCATAAGATCGTTCTAATGCACTCGGATCTTCAAATATACAAGAATAATCAATACCTTGAAGTAATGGCAGTCCCACAGTACCGTTTGCGATCCAAAAGGAAAATGTTCGAAGCGCACCACTGAATGAATGACTTAACTTTTGCATATAACCCTCCGATCCGAAAATTACTCTCCTTCGAGATTATCGAACATTAAACTTTGATAATTGATTTACATTAATATTTTCTAATTCAATTCTAATCTACGCTTAAGTAAATTCTTACTAGATATGTTTTATAATTGTAAAACATCAAGAGGAGCTGATATGAAAACAACTACTATTACTTATAAGAAACAGAAGATTGTGATTCGCATGTATCCAAAAACAGCTCTAAGTAATCTAATTACACTAGAAAGTAAATTGAATGAATTGTCATTAGATTTTCAATTTAGAAAGAAAATTAAAATCGTTTTATACATTGAATTAATAAGAGAAACTGCCATACTTTATTATGCCGATGGAACAAAACTTTACTTGTAATGCCTATCCAAATAAAGTAGTCTCATTTTAACACATATTGGAACTACCCGTTAGTTGAGAAAAGGCAGCCGATAGTCTGGCTGCCTTTTCCTGTTGTTTATTTAGCTATCGCGTCCCGTTAGTTCAAAAGGCTGCCAACCAAGGGCAGCCTGTATTGTGTTACCTACCAATGAAAATCAATAATTGTTTTTTTCATCTCATAATCCAAAATGCTCACGAACTAATTTAAACTGTTCTTCAAGACTCAATTCGGGTGTTCTTTCCAGTGTTTTGATGCCATCTCGAATGCAAGCGCTTCTTACATCATGAGAAAATCTTGCATTTTATGATATTCAGTGGTGCAAAAAACGGTTAGAGTGGTGCAATAGGGTGATAATATTCACCTGCCCGTTAGCTTAACAAAATGGCATCTTTTTAACTTGCCTGTTGCCGATGAGATCATATCGGGAATGTAACAAAGTTCTTGTCATCGTGTTTAGACAAGAACTTGATATCATTCCCTACTACTTAAATCGTATATGCATTTGAGAAAAATAAAAGCATCATTCATTTTTGAATGATGCTTTTATTTTATATATACCTCTTTAAAGTAAAAACTGGCGACATACTTATCAACGTAGTCTCGTAGTAATTTATTTTCTTTTGTTGGATTGTCAAATACTTTCATAGCAACCATTGATGGCGTATATGATTTCATTTTTCGAATTTCATTCTTCATGTTCCTAGAACTAATTGTATGTTCTAGTCATCCGACAGTCACGTGGGTATAGTTTCCGAATAATGACCGTGACAACAACTTTATTGCACTAAACCCAAAGAAGCCGCGATTTACGCGGCACTTAACGAGATAAAGTTCTTGTCAACCGACACATGGCTGTGACAAGTCAGGTTAAGAGATCCTGAGCTCTTTTCGTTTATAAAATTAAAACGTATTATATACATTTACACATTCTTCCGCGGTCGGTTCATAAAAACAGTGCTTCTTCCATCGTCCTGCGAGCGGCTGATCATACCAAGTTGGCGGACATGGTCCGGGATTTTCAAACGTTCCTGGACGGAAATACCATAGGGAGTATTTGGCTGGCCAATTCCGCTCCCCAGTTACAGCCCGTTGCGCCAGACGGCGCTCCCTCTCTCTTGCGTTTTGATAGTACAAACCATGTTGCAACGCTTCGAACGCATGCGGCTGGTTGATCATTTGGGGAATTGTCCGGATTCCTTTAAAATCTGAGCAATTCGCTCTTATTCGGTTAATGCCAACATTTCCAACAAGGAGCATGCCCATTTCGCCTTCGGTCTCAGCTTCAGCTCGAAGCAACCTTGCCAACATATTAATATCCTGATTCCTGGCTTTTACGACTCCCATTTGCTCACCTCTTTAGATTTCTAGACTCATCATATTGTAGGTGAAGCGAATGTGTTACTCTGGCAAAATAGAGAGCGATAATAAATGTATGTATCCTCATTAAGAATTGCCTTATACATATGGAATAACCTCCTTGTTAATAGACTACCAAATAATGGGTCAAACTTATCATAACAAAACAATATTATAATATCCATGATTAAGAGTAATGTAATTTTGTATTAAACTATACTGCCCGTTAGCTTAATAACGGGTTAAAGAATAACAACAACTTTATCTCATAAAACAAAAAAACCGCAATTTTGGTCATACCCCTGTCAAGTAGACAGATGAAAAAAGCTATGCTGCCAGCGCGCACCGGTATTCGATCGGCGCGCGCTGTTTCAGTTTAGATTGGAACCGCTGGTAATTGTAATAATAAATATAATCTTCTACCGCTTGATGAATC
>NZ_JBFULK010000040.1:0-3476 GCF_056400365.1 Paenibacillus sp. P5_B5 | reverse complement strand
CAGCACCACAATAGCTGTCAATGAGGATACTTTCGCAAAGCGAATTGCCGCATTAGATATTTCAGGCTCTTCTTCATACAGCCATCGTTTCCCCCATAATAAACTATCCTCAGGACAAAAATAAGTCCATATTAATACTCCATACATAGGAATCATAAAAACAATAAAAATTATAATAATTCCAGCTATCCCTTCCACTGCATCACGCTCCCTCTACCATGCCCCAATAGTGCTACTCTTTTATTAAACTATCGTTCCCCGTTAGCTTATCAATTGGAAGTCATAATTTTTTATCAGTTGCCTCCAATATGAAAGATACCAATAACGGTTTTACCATCAACGTCATATAGCGGGATATCATAACCACCTTGGGGCAAACTCTTTTGTATGGCTAGAGCTTCCTCGGGTGTCTTAGGTTGCTCACCATCTAAATCTTTTTTCAGTACATATCCCATAGTACCATCCACACCTACTGCAGCAATTAAATCAGGTTCCTGATCTGGTCCTGCAGGGTATGGTCCATTACCATAGGTTTGTCCTCGTTCGTTAACAGGGTAATTAGGAACATCTTCAGAAGCTTTAATAAGGTATTCATTCTCTGGAACTGTAGTTCTGTAATTATTTAGATAGTCCAATCCCGGCACAGAATATAGAGCTATTCCTGTTACAAAAATCAGCCCTGCGAAAACTACGATATAAGATTTTTTTCCTATTTTCATAATTCCACATTCCTTTCTTTTTGACTTGAAAAAAGTAGATTTACCAATCATTCCAATATTTATACGATTATAACATCGGATTTGTTGCGTTATCCTACTCGTTAGATTAATAAAGAAAAGGAGCAGCTGCCGTAGCAAACTGCTCCTTTGTTGTTCAACTATAGTGTCCCGTTAACGGAATAACTTCAAATAGATTTCTTTATTCCTCTACTTAGCCCAATTATTAATAAAACTAGTCCAAGTATCAAGAAAATCGCTACGAATAAATTATCAAACACACCAGGCATAGTTGGTTCAGGGAAATACGATCCAGACCCGTTTATTTTTACTGGAACCGATTCACCAATCCATTTAAAAACTGCAATAAATCTTTCTGCTGTGAACAAAATGCCACTTAATGCAATCAGTCCCAGACCAGATATAAAACTGCTCTTCCACATTTGTTGTTCACCTCGCTTGAAATGAATTATAATCCTGATTGGCTAACCATAACACTTAATATAAATCATACATTGGTGATTATTGCAAATAACTTATTGCGCTATTCTCCCGTTACTTCAATGCGAAAGGGAGCAGCTGCTCGTAGCGGTCTGCTCCCTGGTTGTCTGAACTATCGTGTTCCGATAGCTGAAATTATTTATATACTTCTTCTTCTAATTTTTCAATTCTTTCTTTCAACTTTTTATTCTCTTTTATTACTTCATAGGAGTTATAAAACGCCCCCGCAGCAAGGGCAAATGCAAACCATACCCATAACCAATCCATTCAAAATCCCCATCTATACTTCACCTGAAAAATTCATTACCTTATTACGCTATCCTTCTCCTGATGATTATTGAGCTAAAGTATCCCGTTAGCTCAATAGTCTTATGTTTTAATTAGAGTCGCTGCTTATAGTTGTGAGGCTTGCCGAACACCTAATGCAGTGACGTCCCGACGGGCTTAGGGGGCTGGATGTGGTCACTCGCTTCTCAGAGTGACCCGGAGCGTCAATATGGTGTTAGCCGAAGGAAGTTCTGGAAGCAGCCATTGCATTTAAGGTGTTCTCAAAATAGCTATATACTTCATCTGCAATTCCCAGAAACTCTTCAACAAGTACATTACTATCCAAGTAACAAGCATACAGATAATCAACTAAAGCGGAGTCAATCTCACAATAGTTTAATATGGCATTCTTCATCTTAATAATGTCATCTTGCCATACACCTGTATCTTCTAAAACCAAAGAGTATAATGCACGAATTAATCTCTTAGAGTAACCTTTAATATATCTAGTTTTCATTGTGTTATCACTAGCATTAGAAAGTAAACTATGTATACGATCTACTTCCTCCTTGGTCTCTGTATTTAAGTCTAAAATGAACTCTGGAGAAATAATTATCGGTGGTACTTTTTCACCAACGTCATGACCATATATGCAAACACAAATTATCTTAACCCAAAAACCCCACTCATTTGGTTTACTTAATACATCGTCAATCGAGCAAATTATCGTATCAATCTTAGTTACTACTGGATATTCTTCCAAAAGCCTGTCTTTAATATTTGACAATCTTTCGTAATCAATATCTTTGGGATTTACACATACAATAGTAAAGTCTGCATCTGACTTAAAAGGTTTAGCAGTTCCTTTTGGAATCGAGCCACACATATAAATGCTATGAATCTTACCTTTAAATTCGGTAAGTATATTATCTATATACTTATCAACAAAATCCTTATATTCACTTTGTATTACAATTCTATTTATAACTTTTTCTAATATCATATAGACTCCTCCTAAACTAAGAACTTCTTTCGGCTAACGTCTTTTTTGCGAACTTCGTAAATTCGTCAAGACTTAAGTTATTCGCGAAATCATTCAACTATCCTGCCCGTTAGCTCAATAAAGTGTTAGTCCAATCCAAGATCAGAAAGATCAATTTCCTCAAAAATCTCTTTTTCGGTATAGTACTCTGGATTACCCAATATCTCCTGCCTCACAATACTTTCAACCGTAGCAATCTCATTCTCAGTAACGTCATATTTTGCTAGTAAAACCTTAATTGCTTCAAAAAAATATTTAAGATAAGGCTCTCTCTCGTCATTAAAACTCACTATTTCTTTATATGGAAGAAATAATCCCCACGTTAAGTACTTATTACGCGTATCTCGGCTAGGGCCCTTCACTTCAACTTCTTTTATTTGTGAATTAGTGGATACCATTAAAGACATATGGTAATCCTTTATTTTCTCTGTAATATTATTAGGCACTATTATTTTTTCATTAAGTATGTCCCTGATGTATAAATGTACTTTATAAGATATTGAAAAAAAACAACCTGGTTCAGCAAATAGACTACTTATAGAAACCTTCACATTTCCCCCTGTATTGCTTTTTATTATCACTATCTTTCACGTGAACTAAAGACTTGGTCTGAGTTTGTTGATCAATTCGACAATTTATTTCATTATCCTGCCCGTTAGCTGAAAAGGGCTGCCAGTTGGCAGCCCTTTCATTATTGATCTATCGTGTCCCGTTAGCGTAATCACCTTAAGTGACAAGGTCATCTTACCGTCTGATAAACGAGACCTATGGCTCCAGAATCAAAGGTCTTGTTTTCGATTAGCTTAAGATTGATCTTCTCCTTGAGACCTTGGAATAACGGCAATCCCTTACCGATCAGGACGGGAGAAACCGTAATTTTATACTCATCAATTAAATCAAGCTGCATAAGGTGGTGTGCGAACCTAGGACTGCCGAGGATGACCATATCC
>NZ_JBFULK010000039.1:0-4729 GCF_056400365.1 Paenibacillus sp. P5_B5 | reverse complement strand
CTTTGACCGCCTTCAGTTTGAATTCTTCTGTATATGTTTGAAATGATTGTCCTTTTTTAGCCATAAAAATATCCCCTCCAAGAGTCACTCCCAACCCTCATGATAACATGACGGTTTTTTTGAGTGTCTACTTAAAGGGGATAATACCATTTACGCGGTTTTTAATGAGATAATGTTCTTGTCACCCGACAACTCTCTTTACTCTTGGATTGTAGCGTAAGTTTCCCCGCTTCTACCGGATCATTATGCGCTTTGATGTTAATTTTTTAGTTATTTCGACACCGGAATGGCACCATAATACTCCTCAAGTGTAATTCCTTTATCCGCGATCTCTTGTGCAATCTCCTGTCCTACATAACGAATATGCCACGGCTCATATATATAGCCTGTTATCGCCTCGTCTCCTTTAGGATAACGAATAATGTATCCATATTCCGGAGCATGCTTGTCCAACCACTCGGCTTCTTCGGTACCTCCGAAGCAATCCTGAGCCGCACATTTACCATCACTACCAGAGACATCAATCGAGAGCCCTGTTTCATGCTCACTCGTACCTGGATATGCACTATAAGTTTTTGCCTTTTCTAATCCATCTTTTTTGACATAGCGATCAAACAATGCGGTCTGAGTGGCATGGGAACGGTAGGCAGATACACCCGCCAAATGAATACCATCCTCCTTAGCTGCGGCAAACATCTCTTCTAATGCGCCAGCTGCTTCCTTACGCATCTTACGTTTGTCGATTTTTTCTTTGAAAACAAATGCAACATCCGGATATACTAAATCAGTAGGATTATAATCTTCAGGCAGCTTATTCTGCTTGTTTACCAATACACCAATACTGGATGGCTTAGCAATCACTGCAATTCCAGATGAATCTGTACTAGGCTTTGGAGTTGCCTTAGGTTTTGCTGTAGCCAGAGGTTTTGCTGTCGTCTCAGGCTTATCCGTCTGAATAGGTGGTTTCGTAACTGGTGTGTCTGTTGTAGATGGTTCGGTGTTCGGCGCTTCCATTGTCGGCATTTGTGTAGGTTGAGCAGAAGGTACTATATTCTCTACATTTTCTTCAGTCGCTTGATCAAATAAATTCTCATAACGAATTAACAAAAAGCTCGCTATAGCAACTATGCATACGACAGAGAAAAATAATGTTCTTCTTCTACGTTTCCTCTGTTTCTGTTGACTCATCCGTTGATTTACTCGCTTATTCATACTCTACTCCCTACTCATTTATAATAGTAGAGATTTACAATGAACTAGAATAGCGATCAATCTAGCTCTCCTCTACTATAATATAGACGATGTGGTGTCGTAAAATGTTACATATTGTCTCTATTTCTCCTGATATTTTTATATGGGGATTGAGGTTTCTTTTGCCTTTGACATCACACTATGATAGGTAGCATATTAAACTAATACGAATTGTAAATAGGAGTTAATAGACAAACCGGACTGATGTGCTCAATCCGGCCTGTTTTTGTTGTGAAAGGTAGGCGGTACCGTGTCATTGCGGGTGAAGGAAATTCCTAAAAGATGCAAAACGTGGAGATTCATTACATTACATTGCATTGGATTTTCACCGGTATTACTTGATGATACCTTTTTTAGCTACCGTGTTGAAATTGAAATATCAGCTTTTTTCCATAAGCCAGATATAACAACTCCCGAAAGAACCTATTTTGACATTCCATTAAACGTTGGGAAGTGGCGTTGCCGCTATGATACTACTGGTCAATTTGTTGAATTGGATGCACAGCAATGTCTATTTAAACTATATCACATGTTTTAGCTCCACTTTACTGGTAATCTTGACAAGCAATTAGCTGGTTAGCTTAATGCCTATGTCTAGTCTACAACTTTATTTTCCACGGCAATCAGATCAAAATGTTGTCATTAGTCGGCAATCGGATCTGATTCTTGTCATTTTGTTTTGACAACAATTTGATCCGATAAAATAAAAAAACCACGTTATACGTGGAAATTAATCGGACAATATTTGTGTCAACCGACACTTGACTTTCTTTAACTGCATTTAACTCCATTTTTGCCATTACATTTCGTTGAATATATGGTGTTAATTCCTCTGTTTCAGCTTTATAGTGTCCCGTTAGTTGAATGTCATGCTATTCAATGACCAGCCCAAAATCCATATTCATACTTTCTAAAATCCATTTTATGATTTAAGAATTTCTGAAAGAATTCCATCTGTTCTATTGTTATTTCAAATGAACCAAAAACTGGATGTTCTTCTGATAAATTAAATACCTTTCGATATTCCTCTAATGGCACATCTTTAATTTCCTCATTACCAACAACTATCTTGATTTCATCGTCAATTTCATTCCATTGGACTAATCTTGTTGTATCTTTTTCCTCGAAGTAATACGGTGAACTACATTCCTCAACAAAAAGACCACTTTTTGTTGCAAATTCAAGTGCAGTTAAAGATTTTTGACTACTGCCAATGAACATATAATAATCCCAACCAAAATGCACAAAAAAATTATCTGTGGAAAATAACTGACAGTCAGCAAAATTTCTTAATATCATTTTGCATATAATGCGAATTTCATTTATGTTCACAATCATATCTTCCGTAATATTGATCTCACCAAATTCATGGTCATATAACACTGATTTCTTATCTTCGTGTGAAATCAATCTATTAGATGCCTGGATCACACGCAGAGAATATTGCCTCATTTCATTTAAAAACGCTATTATTGTCTCTACATAAGCATGTTCAATAAGGAGATATTTTTCTAATGTAAATAAATCCCCATTTATTATTTCCCCAATTTCAGATGGACAAGTCCATTCATCTAATAAATAATGATCTTTTTCATTTCTAAAAATCGGGTTATATTTTGTGATTCTCCACTGATATTTTATTTCAAACACCACTTTCATAACCTCTTGATCATAAAAAAAAAGACACCTTAGTATAACAGAATATATGATGATCGTATTAACCATAACTGTCCGTTAGCTGATAAAGGCTGTCGATTTATGAACTGTGACCCGTTTTATGGCCACTTTGAAAAAAGAGCCCATAAAACGGATCATAAGTCACCATTGCTGTCGGCAGCCTTCTCCTGTTGACTATTGAGCTATAGTGTCCCGTTAGCGTAGTGGTAGTTACGAAAATATTATAGTTCGATAACAAAATCCGAGAATATTGCCTCCGTCAACACTCAAATGCGCTGTACCGCGAGAGGGCTCGCAATAAAATCTACTTGAAGATCGGGGAATGCTTCACGCACCATTTCCACGACTGTTAGCATCCCTGCCTCCTCGCTGTTCTGATGTCCTGTAATAATCAGCGCCTTTGAAAGTCCCATATCCGTTGCATCTCTCACATATTCGTTCGTCTCCCATTCATTCGTCTCGCCAACGATTAAGAGATCGA
The DNA here is from genome assembly GCF_056400365.1 of Paenibacillus sp. P5_B5. NCBI lineage: Bacteria > Bacillati > Bacillota > Bacilli > Caryophanales > Paenibacillaceae > Paenibacillus > Paenibacillus sp. P5_B5. The sequence goes on along the minus strand of NZ_JBFULK010000039.1, from coordinate 1,320 downwards.
TATTTCTGCTCTCAAAGTATTTGATATGCGAACGACCGCCTGACGCACCAGGCATCAGTCCGAATCGCCTAACTGGCATTTCCGGGTCTCCGGCCACCAGCATGCTATCGATATCGAGTTTATTTTTCAAATGGGTGACTATGGTACGGACGGTATGCTGTTCATCATTGGGGAATGCAAGTAGGCTCATCTTCTCAGGACTGGCATAAGCTTCCCACTCCAACTTCTTTAGCATGCCTACTAGAATACCGTCTGGCTTGTATTTGTGGACATAATCATGCAATCGGAATATCGAAATCCCTGATTCCTCAATGAGCTTTCGTTTCCTCTCATATACCTGGTCCCCTTCCAACCATTCAACTTCATCCATATGGTTGTAGTATGTCGGCTCGTGTGTGATGATCAGATCGACACCTGATTCAACTGCTTGCTTTATTACAGCATAAGTGGCCATGAACACAACGGCCACTTTTCGTACCTCAGCATTCAAGCGTCCGCTCTTCAGCGTATCGATGGTCGATTCCAGATGGCCAACCGGTTCGATGAGGCGATTCAGTACCATTTGCACAGTAATGATCATGTATGAGACCTCCTTGTTAATGGATTATATTGTTTATGTACCTGCGAATTCATAAGCTTGAGTGAGATTTGTGAATCTTTTCGAGGGAGCTCAATGAGGATACCGATGATTCCTTCGGTGATTTGTTAAGCATAAAAGTTAGTTATCCACGCACATTGCAATTAATATTTTATTTTTATCAACAATCACCGCCCGCACAATGTGTCGAAATTCAACATCCATATATGAATCACCACTTCCATAAAAATTTCGATATCGGAGTAGTGGGAACCTTCCTATTTTGATGTACTTTTCAAAAAATTGTTTCCTTCAACGGACATTAAAGAGGAGCTATCCTTGCGGCAGCTCCACACTATCGTGTCCCGTTAGATAATCTATTCCTATCTTTAAGGTTTAACATTTGATTATTGTAGAAATTCATTGCAATTTCATGATTCCAGATCTGTGCTTCAACATAAGGTATCGTTCCTTTAGGAATCATTGATTCAAGGTTATTCATTACATCAGTTGTCATCATAGACTTTACTTCTGACATTGTAAAAATCTGCCCATGATATTTAGCGTTGTAATATTCTTCAGGTTTATCTCTTTCCATCCAAAATGAAACCATACTATCTGGAAATGTAAAGCTTACATCATTTTCACTAAATATTGATAACGGAATTCGTAGAAAATTTATATCTAACCCCGTACTCGAAGCGTAACTCTCTATCCAATCTGCTGTCCCCAAGACGGAATAA
>NZ_JBFULK010000038.1:0-5797 GCF_056400365.1 Paenibacillus sp. P5_B5 | reverse complement strand
AATCATTGCTAGMTGCGATTCCAATTCCTGACCCTATTATTGAACGTAACCGAGAACGTATTATATTAGAAGGTGAAGTGCCATCTCCATTAAATCCGCCAAGTGGATGTCCATTCCGGACACGCTGTCCGAAAGCAATGGATGTATGCGCAGCTTCAATGCCAGACATGAAGGAAGTTTATCCGAAACACTTTGTTTCATGTCACTTGTATTAGAACAGTTAATGATTAGAGGTTGCCTTATTCGTAAGTTCATAAAATATTCTTATAATAGAATAAAGTGAGAGTGTAAATGGGATCAGACGTAAACCGTCTGATCCTATTTCATTTTCAAAATATTTTACATTTATTAGTAAAATACACGTATTTTACAACTATTATTTTTAATTTTATGGTAGACAGGCTAATTCCTTGTGCTATAATAAAAAAAAGTTACAAAGGTCAACAACTATAAAAGTTTTGTTTATAGGCTTAAAATATTTTGTTTATAGGCCTAATTGTCAGATAAGTAAAGATATTAATGATTTGATTGTGATCGACCTAAGACGATTGAGATTAAATACCCTTCTAGGGCTTTCGGTGCTACATGTGACATGCTAGCGTAACAACTGTACACCTGACCATACAACAAGTTATATATTTAGAGGAGGAGTCTTACATGAAGCAAAAGAAATTAATCACAACAGCAGTTGCCGTAACTTTAGTAGGTTCATTGGTAGCTGGATGTGGAAGCAGCGGATCAGCTAACTCAAGCTCTCCGTCACCATCAGAGGGTCCAGGAGGCACATCATCAAAACCTCAGCAAATTAAAATCAATTTAGGAGCTGAGCCAGAAGCACTAGATCTTTCCAAATCTACAACAGTTACTGCAGCTACTATTATCAATGCAGTTACAGATGGTTTATACCGCGTTGATAAAGAAGGCAAACTGCAAATGGGTGTTGCCAAAGGTTTACCTAAAATTTCTGAAGATGGTCTAACTTATACGATCGATCTTAATCCAGATGCTAAATGGGCAGATGGTAAAGCTGTAACCGCACATGATTTTGTATTTTCTTTCCAACGTACAGTTGATCCTGCCACAAAAGCTCAATATAGCTTCTTGATGGAGTGGTTAACTAACGGTTCTGATATTATTGCAGGTAAAGCTACTCCTGATAAACTAGGTGTTAAAGCTATTTCCGATACACAGCTTGAAATTAAATTGGTAACACCAAAAGGTTTCTTTACTGAAATGCTTGCGTTCCCGACGTTCTTCCCACAACGTGAAGATATCGTGAAACAGTATGGCGATAAATTTGGTGCAGATGCTGACAAACTAGTTGGTAACGGACCATTCAAATTGACTGCTTGGAATCATGAGCAAAACTTGACTCTTGAGAAAAACGAAACTTATTGGGATGCTGCTAATGTTAAATTGAACAAAGTTGACGTTAGCATCGTTAAAGATGCTGGAACAGCACTTAACTTGTACGAGACTAAAGATCTAGATTACACAACAATTTCGGGTGATAACATCACCTTGTATAAAGATAAGCCAGATTTAGTTACTAAATCTGAGCTTACAAATGCTTATCTTCAATTCGCAAATAAAGATCACCCTGCATTATCAAATGCCAAAATTCGTCAAGCGTTGACGATGGCAATTGATAAACAAGCTTTAGTTGATGTTGTTCTTAAGAATGGTTCCGTAGCTGCAACAGGTATGGTTCCTAACGGTACTAAAGATGGTAACGGTCAAGAATTCAGAAAAGTAGTTGGCGATCTTGTACCTGCTTATGATGCTGTTAAAGCAAAAGCATTGCTTGAAGAAGGTTTGAAAGAAGCTAATTTAACAACAATGCCTAAGTTCAAGTTAACATGTGATGATACATCTGGTGCTAAGAAAACACTTGAATTCATATTGTCACAATGGAAAACAAACCTAGGAGTTGAAGCTGAAGCTGAACCGCTTCCGTTCGCAGCTCGTGTTGAGAAAACGAAATCAGAGAATTTTGATGTTGTAATTGCTCTTTGGGGCGCAGATTATAATGATCCAATGACTTTCCTTGATATGTGGATGTCAGATTCTGCTATGAACTATGTCAACTATAACAATGAGACGTATACAAGAAAACTTAAGACAGCTCAAACTGAAGTAGATCCTGCTAAACGTTCCCAGTTGCTTGTTGATGCTGAGAAACAGTTGATGAATGATATGCCTGTTGGACCACTATACTTCAGAAGCACTAAGTTCTTAATTAGACCAGGAATTGAAAACTTAATTCTAGCTCCATCTGGATTTGAATGGGATGTAAAATGGACCGAAGTTAAGTAATTTTTGGCCAGAATACGATTCGGTTGATTTAGAGGGGGATGTCGCTGTGATTGTTCAGCGCCCCCTTTTTCATTTAGCAATTCATCATTAGAATAGAGGAGGAAGCTTCGTGCTCAAGTATACGCTACGCCGTCTTGGATATACGCTGATCACATTATGGCTCATTGTTACATTGACTTTTGTGCTCATGAAATTATTACCTGGAGATCCATTTGGACCTGGATCGGAGAAGCTTCCTGAAGCAACGCGGACTATGCTCATGCAGCAATATGGTTTAGATAAACCTATTTGGGAGCAATATTTGCAGTATGTGGGGAATGTTGCACAAGGAGATCTTGGATATTCATTCCAATTTCCTGCTAGGGAAGTAACAGAAATTATTAAGCAAGGATTTAAGGTTTCGGCAGAACTTGGCTCAATCTCAATGGTAATTGCACTTATTGTAGGATTAGGACTAGGTATCATTGCTGCGCTTCGTCATAATAAGTGGCAGGATTACTCAGCTAGTTTCATAGCTGTGCTTGGTATATCAGTCCCATCGTTTGTACTAGGTCCATTATTCTCCTATTATATTGGTGTTAAATTAGGCTGGCTTCCTGCTGGACTTTGGGAGGGACCTGCAAGTCGTGTGTTACCCGCAATCGCACTATCATTTGGAACAATCGCCATTCTAACGAGAATGATGCGGACATCTATGCTTGATGTGGTCAATCAGGACTATGTTAAAACAGCTAGATCCAAAGGATTAGGCAGATCAAATGTTGTTATTAATCATATGCTTCGAAATGCTATGCTACCGGTTTTAACTATTTTTGGTCCAGCTTTTGTGAATGTTATCACAGGAACACTTGTTGTAGAACAAATATTTGCTGTACCGGGTTTAGGAAGACACTTTGTACAATCTGTTTATTCGAATGATTATACGTTGATTTCTGGACTAACCATTTTCTATTCTGCATTACTTGTGGGAGTTATTCTAATCACAGATATCTTATATGGATTTATAGATCCACGAATTCGTCTTGGGAAAGGCGGGAGTTAGATGATGTTAAATAATACTCAAAGCAATACTCAAAGCAATATTGATAAATCCAAATTTAAACCCTTACCTAGTGATACGCTGAAAAGTGAAGCTATCGTCCGCCCATCTCAGACTTATTGGCAGGATGCATGGCGCCGACTGAAGAAAAATAGACTAGCTATGGCTGGTTTAATTATACTCATCACCCTCTCTCTTCTAGCTATCTTTGCTCCAATATTCTCACCATATAATTATGATCAACAAAACTTGGCTGCGACGAATGTTTCACCTAACAGTCAATACTGGTTCGGAACAGATGATTTTGGGCGTGACCTCTGGACACGTGTATGGTGGGGAACTCGTATTTCATTATTTGTTGGTCTAGCTGCAGCTTGTATCGATTTAGTAATCGGCGTTATATATGGCGGAATCTCTGGCTATTATGGCGGCAAAGTTGATGCGATTATGCAACGATTTATTGAAATTATTATTGCAATTCCAATGCTAATTATTGCAATCCTTCTTATCGTTACACTAGGTGCTGGTATGTCAACCATTATCCTTGCGTATGCACTCGTGGGATGGACGCAGATGGCCAGGCTTGTTCGGGGACAAGTATTATCTCTTAAAGAGAATGAATTTGTTCTAGCATCCCAAACACTTGGTGCATCCACTTGGAGAATTATTTCGCGACATCTTGTTCCGAATGCACTTGGTATTATCGTTATTCAAATTACATTTGCGGTTCCAGGGGCGATCTTCTTCGAGTCGTTCTTATCATTCATCGGTGTGGGTATTAAAGTGCCGATGGCGTCGTTAGGTACTCTCCTAACAGATGGTGCTTCAAACATTCGATTATTTCCACATCGCTTGATTTTTCCAGCGATCATATTTAGCTTAATTCTTCTGAGTTTTAATCTGTTGGGTGATGGGCTTCGTGATGCTCTTGATCCAAAAATGCGTAAGTAATGAGGGGGAACATTTATGAGCAATCAGGCATTGCTAGAGGTTAAGGACCTAAAAGTGTCCTTTCATACGTATGCTGGTGAAGTGCAAGCGGTACGTGGTGTCTCATTTGACCTCAATAAAGGAGAAATATTAGCGATTGTAGGGGAATCTGGTTGCGGTAAGTCTGTTACTGCACAGACAATTATGCGACTTATTCCGAGCCCACCAGGCAAAATTAAAAGTGGTTCAATTCTCTTTAATGGTAATGTGGATATTACAAAACTATCCGATAAGCAAATGGAAAAAATTCGTGGAAAAGAGATGGGGATGATATTCCAAGATCCCATGACTTCTCTGAATCCAACGATGCAAGTCGGTAGTCAAATAACAGAAGGTCTTATTAAGCATCAAGGGCTAAACAAAGTGGATGCGAAGAAACGTGCGATTGAAATGCTTTCACTAGTTGGCTTATCTAATCCAGAGAGTCGTGTGAAGCAATATCCGCATGAGTTCTCGGGTGGTATGCGTCAACGTGTAATGATTGCACTAGCGCTTGCTTGTTCGCCGAAGCTTCTTATCGCAGATGAACCAACAACAGCACTAGATGTTACGATCCAAGCACAAATCATTCAATTAATGAAAACATTGTCAGAGAAAACAGAAGCATCCATTATTCTGATTACACATGATCTTGGTATCGTGGCTGATATGGCTAAACGTGTAATTGTTATGTATGCAGGTAAAGTGGTTGAGCAAGGAACAGTTGATGAAATTTTCTACAACTCTAGACATCCGTATACTTGGGGACTTTTGCGTTCTGTGCCGAGACTCGATATTGATTCGAAGGATGACTTGGTACCAATTCCAGGATCTCCACCGGATTTATTCGCACCACCTCAAGGCTGTGCATTTGCAGCTAGATGTCCGTATGCTATGGGAATTTGTATGGAACAAGATCCTGAACATACGCCTGTTAGTGGACAACATACTGCAGCATGCTGGTTGTTGCATCCTGATGCACCACAAGTAGAACGACCTGTTGAAGCGGGAGGTCATCAAAATGTCTGATAAAATTCTTGAAATTCGTAATATGAAAAAGCATTTTAACTTAGGCAGTGGGAAAATACTCAAAGCAGTAGATCGGTTCTCCATTGAGATTAATCGTGGTGAAACGTTCGGTCTAGTTGGCGAGTCTGGTTGCGGAAAATCGACAGCAGGTCGTACGATTATTCGCTTGTATGACGCTACTGCAGGGGAAGTCTTGTTCAACGGACAAGATATCCACAAACTAGAGGGTAAGAAACTGAAGGAGTTTCGTCGTAATGCAGCGATGGTGTTCCAAGATCCTTACGCTTCSCTTAATCCGAGAATGACAGTTGGTAATATTATTGCTGAAGGGATCGATATTCACAATTTATATACCGGTAAGAAACGTAAAGATCGTGTAAGAGATATTCTACAAGCGGTAGGTCTTAATGAAGAGCATATGAATCGATTCCCGCATGAATTCTC
>NZ_JBFULK010000037.1:0-6208 GCF_056400365.1 Paenibacillus sp. P5_B5 | reverse complement strand
TTTTTCTCGATCTGTTTCAGCCAGAATTGATCCACTAATTGCTAACACTTCAATAAAGACTGAAGTTAATCCATTTGACATTTTTATTGAGTCAACTAAATGTCTAAGATCTTTTGGCATTGATATTGAGTTTCCCATAGATCTTTTGTWCTCCTTCTCGGATTTCAGTAATCGGTAATTTCATCTAACGTTGTGTATTTCTGACGTTCAAACGGCTTAAGGCACGTAGTGCCGGGTCGCCAGACTTAGCCGATTGGATGTGTCGCCTGATTCCACTTCTTCGATATCCATCTTGGCGACCTAGGAGCGTCAGCGACGACGTAGGAATGTTATGTTAGAAGATGTCGTCGACTTCCTGAATTACTTTCAAATATGTCTATTCTTTTCTAGTCTTTCTATTAATTCATTTACCTGTTTTCTTGTTTTTAAAATAATCACTTGTTGATATTCTTTTATCTGTTCTAGTTTCTTTATTGTGTTCATTCGACTTCTTGCCCTATAATTCCAAACCCATTTAATAAATTCCCAATCTAATTTTTCTTTGCATTCTGCATTCATATCGGGTCTAGTTTTGTTATGATACATAATTCGCCGTTTAATAATCCGATAACTACATAGAAGTCTTGGCATGTCCAAAAAAATAATTAAATCCGCTTTCTTAATCCTGATATCCATTGTCCTTGAATAATTACCATCAATTATCCAATGATCTCCGTTAGTAAATTGTTCAACGATCTTATCCCACTCTTCATTTGGTTTAGGGACCCAATCAGGATTCCAAAAATAAGTATCCAAATGTATGACTGGGAGATCAAGTATGTTACTGAGCTTTTGGGATAGGGTTGATTTGCCCGATCCACCTGATCCAATAACCAATATTCGGTTCATATTTTCTCCTTAGATTATGTTTTACGACGATTTCTTCTAACGTTGCTGTATTCACGAACCCTCACTGGCTTAAGTGAGCGGAGCGAACGGATCCGACGGACTTAGCCTGTGCAGGGTTGTCTGCTGAATCCACCTCTTCGAGTAGCCTCTGCAGACCAAGGGACCGTCAGGTTCTGCAGCGTCAATTTGGTGTTATAGGATGTCAGCGGCATCTTCGAATATCCACTAATTTCTTTTTTTGATTAAATTATTTTTGAAAAATTCGTCTCTTGTTAATATCATATCAACCGCACTTCTGCTTCTACCCATTGGATCAATCCAACAATCATTATTAATTCCTATGACTTTAAAGCCAATTTTCTTATATAAATTCTGAGCTCTATTATTTTCCAATAGAGTATCTAAATATATTTGTTTTAGTTCATATGTAGTAAACAAATAATTAATAAATGTTCTTAACGCATCTTGTCCATAACCTTTACCCTGGTATGTTAACTCACATATCTTGATTCCAATACCGCAACTCACATAATTTTTATTTTTGAAATTGCATTCACCTATTGGATAATTCAACTCATCTAAAATAATAAACAATGAGTTTTCATTTTCTAAATTGGCTAAACGCTTCCTTAACCTATCAGCGCTTTCTTGCATACCGTCTGGAAATCCAACATGTATCATCACTCTTCCGTCAGCATACCATTTACATAAGAGTTCAGCATCCTCAGGCTCTGCTTTTCGAAGTTTAACTTTTCTTCCAGTTATAATATCAGACAAATATTATTTCCTCCTCGAATAACAAGTCTTTTGAATTTTAACTTTTCTTTCGCTGATTTCCTATAACGTATCTCACATGGATATCCCGTTTTTATGTTAGACCCCTTAACGACTCATAAGCTCAAAAAACGCTCTACTCGTAAGGTAAAGACCGATCCCGTTGATACAATTCGAATTGCTAATGCGTTCTATTTAGGTGAAGGTACCCCACTCATTCCAGTGGATGAAAAGGTGACTGAACTGCGATTCCTCTGCCGTCAACATTCCCAGTGGAAGGCTCCTCTTGATGAAATACAACTGCAATTCCGTTCCATTGTTGACTTATCTTTTCCGGGATATGACAAAGGCTCTTCAAAATATTTTCAACTCTTCATCCATTCAACTACTCACTAAGTTCAGCAAAATGGAATCATTAGTTCAAGAATCTTCTGCCTACCTTCACACGCTCGTCCCTGGGGTGGGACCGATTACTGCGGCTATGATTCACGCTGAAATTAGGGACATTAAAAGGTTCCCTTCCATGAAACAGTTGACCGCTTTTACCAGGCTGGATTCATCTGTTTACGAGTCAGGAACCTTTAAGGCGAAACAAAATCGCATTTCAAAGCATGGTTCTGCTTATCTCCGCACAGCGCTCTATCAAACAACAGTTTGCGGCATTTCAAAACAAGTCCATGGCCCTCGAAATCCGATTCTATGGCGATATTACCAGCAATAGCGTCTTGATGGCAAACCTGCAAAAGTCGCAATCGTAGAGTTGCCGCCTTGAAATACTGAAAAAATTAATTATCGTATTTACCTTTGTTTTCAAGTTTTATATAGGTATTATCTGTATCTTTAACTGCAATATATTTACTTATATCTATTCCCTTAATCTTAAACAGTTCTGTCCCCTTCTTGTATTTGTTTGAAAATCCATTTGAATAAGCTCCTTCCTTATCAGAGTATTTAGTTACTTTCCCAATCTTCATTTCAATAGCTTCCTGTTCAATCTTCTCATCTGTTACCTGATATGTAATGTTATTCAAAACAACAAATTGAAAAGCCCAACTAGTACTTGAATTTCTATTACAACCTACAGTTATAATGATTACCGCTATTATTCCAAGAAAGAGTTTTGTAGATCTCATCTTTGCACCTTCTTTCAGTAACAAGTTAGCTTATTTAGCGGGGCAGACCAAGGGCCGTTAAGCCCGACGCATGAATACGGTCCTATCGGATGTCAACGTCTTCCCTGAATTACTTATGTCTCCGTTTAGTTCTCAAATTTTTTAATGAAGTTCTTTTGGTCCTTTGTAAACCTATAGTTGCGTCGTTCATAAAACCTGTGGGCATGTATTCTACTTGGATGGGATAATAGTTTCATTCCAGAAAATCCATTGTCTGTTCCCCACTGTTCAAGACGATCAATCAATATACTACCTATACCTTGATTTCTATGACTTTCCTTAACAACAAATCCCAGAACGTTTATTAAAGAGTCGGAAAAAAGTAATTCGTACGGGCTTCCATGAATGTATCCTATTACCCTTTCGTTCTGTTCGAAAACAAAGATGATATCTTTAGTTTTCTTTATAATGATTTCAATTTTTTCTTTTACTTTCTCTTCGGAAAATCCATACAAATTTGGGTTAAAGTCTTGATTTAACAAATAAATATCGTGATGATCAGTTACCCTTATTTCCCTGACTTTGTTTTCTTTCATATTAAACACCTCAATTCACTTCAGTAAACGGATTTGGATTTTGCGTTGATTTCCTATAACGTTTCTACATTCACGACGTTCAAGCGGCTTAGCAGCGTAGCTACCGGGCGGCTTCGCCACTTAGCCGGTTGAATGTGTCTTGTGAGCTCACTTCCCCGGAGTGCCTCTTCCGGACCAAGGGTCGAGCTTGCTCACCCCGCCGCGTTGAATGCGATGTTATCGGATGTCAGCGACTTCTTTGAACTACTTACAGTATTTTTTCAACTATCGTCTCCCGGTAGCTCAGTGACTTGTAGAGTAAGCTTCTCCGCGCTGACGGTAACTGCAAGTTTCGATAAAAAAGAGATACCTCTCAAGGTAGGGTATCTCTACGTTATACAACGGCTATACTTTTGCTATTGGTTTTATCGGAAGCAGCAGATCCAGTTGCGCACATTTATCAATTTCCTCGTTACTCAAGTGATATTGATTGATGAAGTTGAGATGTTCCTCCAAACAATCAGGATCACCTAAGTTATGTTCATACTCACTGCTGTTTTTAACCCATTCGGAAAGCCAACCCCATTCCTCAAAGTTACCCATGGGTATCATATGGGCAGCGTATAAACCACCGGGAAAATACTTTTTTACAAAAGGCTTCTGTACTTCCATATTGTTAGGAATGGTTACCCATCTCTCATACCCATGGTCTGCTCCATCTGGATGGTTAAAACCATAATGCCGTAAATCAGGCTTTATGTTGGCAAGATTCGTCTGAATCATAAACCGCTGCATCTCATTTCCAGTGTCGTATTCCGGTGTACCACCAAGACAGTGGATTGATGCTACTGTGGAAGGGGGTAAATAGACTATTCGTACATCTTTCAGCTTAGACAAATGATTATCAGCCATATTCAAATCATTCATGGCTTTATCCTCCTTTAAAACGGTTTTTGTTGCAGGAAGGGTTTCAACGATTTGCCGAATGGTTTCGTCAACCAATAATCCCGAGCATATTTCCACTTCAGCATTTTCTCTAAGGATGGTTATAAATTGTTCCAACACTGTCTTAATTGTAGTCAATGCCGTGATTTCATTTGAAAGTTCTATGATCTTCACCTGAAAAGCCACTAGTGCTACTCTAGACTCCTCACTTTGCAAGACTCGCTGTATTTCTTTTAATGGAATTCTCAGCTTACGTAAGATTAAAATCTGTTCCAATCTTTTCAACGAACATACATCATAGGTGCGGTAGGCATATCCTTCCTTCTTCAAGCTTTGAAGCAAACCAATTTGCTCATAATACCTGAGTGTTCTTGTTGAGATCTGATAATTTTTTGTAACCTCGCTGATTGTTTGTAACTCCATGGTTCCTCCTTTCAATTACAAGCTTAAAGTACGACACGACGTCAAAGTCAACTGGTTTCTTACATGAGAATTCCCATACTACAGATTGCTGGAGCCCTTTCACCAAAACGGAAGAGTAGGATTTTTTCCTCATCCAGGCTTCCCCAAGTTACTTCGAAAGACTTGCCGGTACTTATGATATGGTTCAGAATATCACAATTAAACTAATCTGCCGTTAGTTGAGGATCTTCAACGCACTTGATAAGAGTTTCTTTTAAATTTTTTCACTGATTTCCGATAACGTATGTGTATTCACGACCCTCACTGGCTTAGATATCTCCTATCTTAGCAAGTGAGGGTTGTCTGCTGAATTCTCATCTATGCAATTGCACCTGGTAGACCAGGGGCGTTAGCCCGATACGTGAATATGATGTTATAAGTAGTCCCCGCCATCTTCGAATATCCCTAGAAATAATATATTTGGTTCTTATCTTGATATCGCACTTTATATTTATTCATTTCTTTATGATTCATTGATTCATTTACTCTTTCATACATTCTGTAGTATACATCTCCATATTTCAAACCATCTGGTAATAGCTTTTTCAATATCACTTCTGCAATTTCATATTTCGGTAATTCTACTAATTCCTCAACTTCTGCGTAAAATACCATACCAAAACTATCATTCATTGAGTAAATGGCTATCGGTGATATTTCAAATACTACAGCTCCTGTTTCTTCATATAACTCTCTACTAGCTGCTCTCATTATTAGTTCTCCCTGTTCTATCTTGCCTCCAGGTAGTTCCCAGATATCGTGATTCTTATTCCTAATTAAAATCAATTCATTTCTGTATTTCGAAATCACTACTACATATTTTAATTTTTCATTTTCAATCTCATTAAGTTCATACCAAGTAATACTCATGTGTTTAATCCTTTCAGGATCTTTAAAATTTGCGGGGATTTCTTATAACGTACCCGCATTCCTGACGTCCGAGCGGCTCAAGGCACGTAGTGCCGGGTCGTCAGACTTAGCCGCTTGGATTGTCGCCTGGATCCACTTCTCTGATATCCCTCTCGGAGACCAAGGAGCGTCAGCGACGATGTAGGAATGCATTGTTATACGCTGTTAATGCCATCTTTCGAGTAAGCTGAATAATTACTTCAATGCTACAAACAAATCAATCTCATTGTCTCGACTTTCTGGTTTATATCTTTCATCCCAAATTTCAAAATCATAATCCTTTGGTTCATTTCCTGTTTCTCTAATCCATTGGCCATATACATAGTCATACGTACGACTAAGCTCCGATTCAAGTCCCTTATGTGTGTAAGTAACATACTTACTTTCAGTGACAGCATGACTTATCATATTTAATGGAACATCGCCTTGTTTACTTACTTCATAACAAAGAATTTGTGTAAACCTATCCACCTGAGGATTAAAATCGGACTTCATAGGATAAATCTGCATTAAAATTACATTCTCATTTTTCTTGTTTTGAAT
>NZ_JBFULK010000036.1:0-9077 GCF_056400365.1 Paenibacillus sp. P5_B5 | reverse complement strand
TGATTTTGCTGTTTGGACCAAGCACATGCAGAATCTGCGCAGTTATGGACTATACCATCAAAACACTGGCAGTATGATTTCAGCAGAGAAAATCACGGCAGGCAACTTTGAAGAATACGACTACTTTTTCACTAAAATAGAGAAACCTTTAAAAAAAACTGATTTATTTGTAAAACCGGGGGGAAGATATATCAGAGCTTATTGCAAAGGAAACTGGGAACAGCTGCCTGAGACTTACCGCTCCATCATCGAATTTGCGAAGGAGCAGGGATTGACGCTTAAGGGCTACTCTTATGAAGAAGGCATTAACGAAATGACAATCAATAGTATGGACGAATATATTACTGAAATTTTAATTCGATGTGAATAATGCAAAGAATCAAATGTATATTTCAGCAAAACCTCCTGTGGAGCTCCTGTATCCTTCACAATGTCTGAAGACAGCATTCCGGATTGGGTCATACCCGCAATGATGGCGTGGTTGAGTTGAAAATAAAAAAACAGCTTTTGCGGACATACTCGCAAAAGCTGTATTAATATACAATTACTTACATAACACGGATATCTGTTGTCGTTTCCTTCGATTAATGCTGCTTGTTGATAAATCCCGCGTGTTCCAGTAATCGCATAATCATAACAGCAGCTTGCGCTCGGCTGACGTGATCCGCTGGGCGGAATGTTTCGTCCTGGAAGCCTTGGATAATTCCGACCGCGCGTAATTCCGCAATTGCTTCTTTGGACCATTCGCTGATCTGCTCGTTATCCGTAAAACCTGCTACGGTCAGTTGTTGCTTCGTCAAGCCGTCTGCTTTCTTGCCCGCTGCATGAAGCGCTCTTGTCAAGAGCACTGCAGCTTGTTCCCGGCTCACAGGGGCATTCGGCGCAAATTCCGTTTCGCTCATGCCTTCGACAAGCCCCGCAGCTATGGATGTGGCGACTGCCCCGGCGAACCAGGCATCGGCTGGCACGTCCTTAAAGGTGGTATCCGTCCGTGTCTCCGCTATACCGAGTGCACGGACGATCAGGCTTGTGAGTTCAGCTCGAGTCATTGTTTGGTCGGGTGCGTAGTGATGCCCCGGCAATCCGCTCACGATCCGCTTGGCAGCCATCGTCTCGATATCGAAACGGGCCCAGTGGTTGGCAATATCCCCGAACGTTGCTCCCTTCTCCGTCACGGTGTAGATGCCATCGCCGTTTCGTTTCATGATGACGACTGTCACACTGTCGATCATCTCAAACAACGACGGAACGAAGGTAAAGGCGCCTGTCACCGGTTCATAGAACACAGCCGTTGCGTGTGCGGAGTCGACTGTACCGCCGATTGTCATCGTTCGTGTTACATACGTGTTCCCAGAGTTTGTGATTTCCACTGTTTGGCCATTTGCCTCTAAACTTAGTGTGTATTCGATCCCATCAGTACGCAGCGGAATTCCCGCTTTTGTCGCCGCAGCTTTCATTTGCTGCAACGCTTGACCGGAAACCTGTTTGGTTTTAACGGTAATCGTGGCATCCTTCAACGCAACACCCAGGGAACGCAGCGCTGATTGCAGGGCGGGCAGATTGACAGGGAGATGATACCCCGATTCTTCACTCTGAACAATAATGACCGCATCAGGGGAATTTGCCACAGCTCCCGCCAGTACGGCAGCAGGAAGCTTGACCCCCAATTCATGATAAACACCGCTAATGGAAATGATCACATTCTGTACGGAGCTCCCTGTTTTCGCCAAATTTCTCAGAGCTTCAGCAAGCGCTTCTGCCTGCACGACAGCAGTAACGGATGTTTTACCGTCCGTTGTCGTTGCTTGCTGCAGCGAAATGGCGTTGGCTTGCAGCGTAATGCTGTTACCGTCTGAACCGTTAGGACTCGGTTGGGGCCTAGGTTGTACTGGTGTCAGTTCTGGTGTTGAAGTACCAGGTGTTGGTTTAGACGGTTGAACGGGAATCTCTATTACCTCGAACGTATCGGTCGCAACTTTCGCTCCTTTACCAGCGACGACTGTGTAAGTGCCGAGCGTTGCGTCGGCAGGTACGATGAAATTCAGTGTAAAGGCTCCTCCTAAGACGTCGGCGAAATCGATATACGCCACCGTAAGGTTCGGGCGGACAACCTTCACCGCCACTTCAGTTAAAGAAGTCGTTCCGGAAATCATTACGGTTTGTCCGGGGTAACGATTCGTTGTATGATCCAATTGAATCGTAGGAGCAATTGCAATTGCATTGGCATGTGCATGCGGTCCGCAGGATATAGTAAAGAACAGCACTGCAGCCAGGGATAGTAGGTGAATCCATCGCAACCTTTTCATTCGTTCTCCTCACTTCCTGCATCTATAGCATGATCAATGTAGCCGCCAAACTGGCCCCGATGTTGTCGAAGCTACCGTCGTATTGGTCGACGACAAATACTTTCACCGAATACCCAGCGCCTGTAACATTAAAATGAGCGGTAAGCTGTACTACGCTTCCAATATTTTGTTGAATGGCTACAATACTGACGGGTTCCAACCCTCTCATCAGCTGGAATACGACCGTCTCGTCCCCAGAATGCTCACTAGCGTTCGCTGTTGGCATAACAGTAACTGTTGCTTTTATGCCTCCCGTTGCGGTGAACGAGACTCCACTCAAGGTGAACGGCTTAAGGCTGGAGTCGGCCTCGGCCGCATAATCTTTGGCTGTCCGTGCGCTTGCGCCTTTACCGATGCTGCTTACGCTCACATAAACGCGTCCAGCGGATGCTCCCAACTGTGCTATGGAAACAACAGTACTCGTTTGCCCTGAGGCCGTTGTTACCGATCCCAGCAGGTTGCCTCCTGTAGCACTGTCGTATACCTTGACGATATCGCCAACAACAAGTCCAGTGACGGTAACCGTATCGTTCTGGCCCGCGGGGCGATTAACAATCGTGATCGCAGACTCTGTAGGGGCAGTAGATAGCGTCTCCTGTATGGGTGCGATTAGCCCGTTCGCGAACATGTAGGGGAGACCTTGCTCGAAGCCAGCGGCCCATACTTCCATGTCGTGACCACCGTTAAGAATGCGTAGCTGAGCTGGACTAGCGGGAACGTCCTCCCACTTATCGAACGGTTTGTTGAATAGGTTCACGCGGTGAAGGTGCTGGTATAACGTAACGGCCTGCACTTCCATATTGTATTTGCTCGCATCGCCCGGCAAATCCTCTTTTTCGCTTAGATGGTTCCAATCGTCATCCCCCGTCATGATGAACATCGGTACGACGTTTGATTGGGCGCCGTATGCTATTAGCGCCGCAGGGTAGTTTTTGGCATCCCAGATCGCAGGATCGAAAGGATCACCGAATGATCCGCGCTCCACTGCACCAGATGATGCAGGGGCTTCGTCATGTTGGATAGCTGGGCTAAGCAGCGTGGCTCCGCCGAACAATTGCGGGTATACGAGCGAATAACGCAGCGCCCCGTAGCCGCCCATTGAGAAGCCGATCACCCCACGGCCTTCGCGGGAATCGATCGTTTTGTAATCGTTGTCAATCTTCGGAATCAGGTCCTGAATGACTGCCGATTCTATCGCTCCGAACATTTGCGAATCGACCCAGTAGCTGTTGCCGGTTACTGGTGCAACTGCGATAACTGGTGGGATTTCCCCTTGCTGAATCATCGTATCGAGAATTGGCCAAAATTTATTCCAACTGTTTGCGTTGCCACCGCTTCCATGCAGCAAGTACATCACGGGATACCGTTTCGTACCATTCGGATCATAGTCATGAGGCAAATACACTTTGTACGATAACGTACTGCCAACCGTTGTATCATTCAGCAGACTGGCAGGTTCAAAAGTTTCCGTTGCCGTTGTTCCTATTTGTATCGGCGCGTAGTTACTGGCGCTATATACAGGCTTAAAATCAACGCTTTCCGGCTTTCCGAACATGTATTTCAAACCTTCTTCAAATCCCTTAAGCCATACGTCATTGTCGTGTCCACCGTTAATAATACGCAATTCTGCAGGGCTTGCGGGAACATCGGCCCATTTGTCGAATGATTGATTGAATAAGTTCTTTCTATGCAACTCTTCGTATAATTTAACCGCCTGTACTTCCATATTGTATTTGTAGGCGTCAGAAGGTAAATCTTCTTTTTCGCTCAGATGATTCCAATCGTCATCGCCAGCCACGATATATACGGGGACACGGTTCGATTGATTGACATAATGGTTGATCGCAGTCGGGTAGTTATTCATCGTCCATAGCGCAGGATCGTAGGGCTCGCCAAATGATCCACGCTCTACTGCGCCAGAGGTTACAGGGGGCTCGTCACGTTGAATCGCCGGGCTCAGTAACGTCGTCGCCTTGAACAACTCGGGGTATTGCATGGCATACCGCAAAGCGCCGTACCCGCCCATTGAATAACCGAGTATGTAACGACCGGAACGATCGTCAATCGTATTGTAATTCTGGTCGACTTCGGGAATTAGATCGTTGATAATGGCAGATTCGTAAGCGCCGAATTTGTTCGAGTTGACCCAATAGCTGTTGCCGCTCTTAGGTACGATGGCAATGACTGGCTCGATCACGCCGTCCTCAATCATGCCGTCCAATTTCCCCCAGAAGTTATCCCAGCTGCTCTCCGTGCCATTGCTGCCATGAAGTAAGTACAGGACGGGATACCCTTCCGCGCGAACAGAATCATAACCTTTCGGAAGATAAACCTTATACGTTAACTCGTCATTACCAACCGTATTGTCGCTGACCAACTCAGCGGATGTGATTGTTTTAATAGTGGTCGTTCGTGCGCTTTGATTTTCGGCTTGTACCACATTCGTTACTGGAATCGACGTTACTAAACTTCCCACCAATAAGAGTGTCATGGCAACTTTCCATTTTTTCATCCTCTATTTCCTCCTCGTTTGCTGATGCGATTATAAAGCAATTCGTTATCTGCGTAGAGCGAGTTATTGAACGTGGCTTATGTCGCTCACCCCTCTCATTTTTATTGATTCCTATTCG
The DNA here is from genome assembly GCF_056400365.1 of Paenibacillus sp. P5_B5. NCBI lineage: Bacteria > Bacillati > Bacillota > Bacilli > Caryophanales > Paenibacillaceae > Paenibacillus > Paenibacillus sp. P5_B5. The sequence goes on along the minus strand of NZ_JBFULK010000036.1, from coordinate 4,102 downwards.
ACTCTATTACGGTATGATTTCTAAGATTTGGGTAATTGGATGACCCAATTATATTGAAGAAAGACCGCTACATCTTTCTCTAGATGAACTTATATCTTCGCTTGAATATTTCTTTTTACTTGCTGAAGATGGAATATTAGGGCTTCTTTGGCCTTTACCGAATCCCTATCCTTTATCGCTTGAACAATATTGAAGTGTTCCTTATACACTTCAATATTACGGCCAGGCACTTTCAGGGTCTTCTTGCGTGTTTTGCGTAAAAGATCCATATGCAGATCAATAAGACTTACCAGAACCACGTTGTGTGTGGACTTCGCTATAGATAGATGAAAAGCTTGATCTGGGGAAAGCGGGTCATCCGAATCACTATCCATGCCCCCCCATTTCTCAAGAGCATTTTCGATTTCTTGTATATCCTGTTCTGTCGCGCGTAATACGGCAAGTTCGACAATACCCGTTTCGAAGATTTCTCTGGCCTCTAACAACTCGATGATCGTAGCCCTCTCTATATTTTCAATGATTCGGACCTTATCTTCTGCCTTATTCAGGTTATTACTAAGGTAACGACCGCCCCCAGGTCGGGTTTCAATAAGTCCCTCCCTCTCCAGAATGCGGAAGGCTTCCCGTAGAGTCCCGCGACTTATACCAAATAATTGGGCAAATTCCCTTTCCGTTGGTAATACGTCTCCAATAGAAAAATCACCTTCAAGAATCATATTCTCAATCTGCACAATGACATCCTCATAGACCCTGTGGTACTTAATTTTTGTTATTTGCATCGTTTCACCCCCCCTTTCGGCGTTACGCTATAATCGGGTGACCCAATTGTCAAATTCAGAATAATCTAAATTGTAAGCGCTGTCAACATCATTCAGCATACATCTTCAAGGGATGCCTTTTTTGCATCTTCCTTTTACAACCCTTTTAGATCCTCAATGTACTTCTATGAAATTTACCACAAAACATATATGTGATAGGTATCGAACCACGCTATCAGCTTGGAAGTCTGATTATGGGCTTTGGTTGTAGTCTAATCTTTTTAATTGAGTTTACACAAAATACTTGACAGACTCCGCTGCCTTTAGACTTACGCAACAGAATTCATTGTCTCTTCATGCGGGACGTAATCAGCACGAATATAGCTTGCATATTTCTAAATATACTCCGACAAATATTCGAAAGCCTGTGGAAATCTTTCTCTTCTCTCCTTTAATTCATATGGAATAAAAACTCTATCTGCAAGGCACTTATCTAAAACTTCTTCAACATATTTATTTAATGCCTCAATTTTCTCTCTATCATGTTCATTGTATTTTTTGAATTTTTTCGGCGCTATAAATATCTCAATAAGGGTATCTACTTTCAACCCATCTTGGCTTTCAAAAAAAGAATCATCAATTGTTGCTGGGGGTGGATTGTTCATAGCAATACAAAGGTGTGACACGAATGAATAACCAGCTGAAGGCAGATGGCTTTCAAGAGCAGAAGGCTCTATGTGATGCCCGAATACAGGATTCAAGAACTGATGAATGAAGAGCTGGTGAAGCACCTATTCATTAGCGATATCGGTGTGTTTCCCAAGGCACAATTCCATTATAGGGAACGATTGAATGGCTCAGAAGCACATATTTTCATCTATTGTACGGAGGGTGAAAGCTGGAATGAGCTTAATAACGAGGAACGCATTCTCTTAATGCCGCATCATTTAATTGTCATACCGGCTGTTACTCCTCACCGATATGGTGCCAGCTCCCACGATCCGTGGAGCATTCATTGGTTTCACCTACATGGTGGACATGCTACTTCCTTAATTCAAATGTACAAATTGGCTGCAGGACTTATTCAGCTATCGCAGAACATCCGGTTTCTGGAAGATTTTAAGCTATGCTATGAGCTCATATCCAATAAGCTCTATTCCATGCCGATCCTGGTCCATGTTTCTCATTTGGTTCAACAGCTTACCAGCACGATAGGCGTCCATTATGCAATTTCATCCCAGGATATTAAAAAAGAGCGCTATCTAGAAAACGCCATACAATACATGAACGATTGTATAAACGATTCCCTTCAGCTCTCTGATTTGGCCAAGTATATAGGATTATCCAAACAGCATTTAATTTATCTGTTCAACAAAGAAACCGGGCATCCTCCTGTGGACTTTTTTCTAAGGCACAAAATGCAAAAGGCAAGTCAAATTCTCATGTTAACCGATCTGACAATCAAAGAAATTAGCCTGACTCTTGGTATCCATGATCCCTATTATTTCTCCAGGCTGTTCAAAAAAATGATGGGAACGTCTCCAGCAGAATATCGGAAGCTGCCTAAGGAGTAGCTGTGCTTCTTGTTTGTAGTTTCTATAGCCCAAGGTCTATTTGAGGATATGAATGATTCCACGGTCGTTGAAATTTTTCAGCAGTGACACCAGAATCGGAACACCAAATAGTCCGATGAAGCCAAAGAAGAATAACCCTAACAACATACTTGCCAATGTTACAACCGGATGCAGTCCAACCTGCTGTCCCACAAGTTTTGGCTCCACAATATTTCGGATAATAGTAATGGCCAGATATAAAATCACCATTCCTACTGCCACTTTGACATCACTGTTAATTCCGGCAATAATCGCCCACGGAATTAAAACGCCTCCCGTGCCGAGTACTGGCAGAATATCAACAACAGCAATCAAGGCGGCAATAATTACAGCGTTTGGTATGCCAATCAAAGAAAAGCCCAGCCACAACTCTACAAAGGTCATAAGGATGATCAGTGAATATGACTTGATGTACTTGAGTATTGTCCCTCCAATATAATCCTTACCTTCTATAACATAATTCCTGACCTTTTCAGGAAACTGCCTACCAATAAAGTCCATAATTTTATGATAATCCATGCTGATAAACACGGTAGAAATCAATGTAATGATCGTTTTGATGAAAGTGCCTGGAATCGTAGTAGCCACACTGGAAATAGCAGTAATGGCGCCGGTAGAAACCGTACTGGCAAATTGGCCAATTGCTTCCATTGTTCTATTCGCATATTCCTCGACAATCACCATTTCGCTTAAATTAAGTGAGTTAAAAAATTTATCTAGCCATTGAAACACTTCTTCCAAAACAGGCAATACTGTTCCGTTATAAAAAGCCGGAATACCTGTAAAGAACTCTTTCAGACCTAAAAAAATGTTAGTTCCTATAAATCCTACGATACCGCCAATCATCACAAATAACAGGGTAACGAAAATAAATGCAATTACCGGACGTTTGATTTGTGTCTTCCGGGAGAACCAGTCAACAGGCTTATGAGTTGCCCAAGCAATCACGAATGCAATGATAAAAGGAGATAATACCGGACCGGCATATTTCAAACCAGCTAAAATTCCGACTGCAATGATGCTCCAATACATGAATCGGATAATGAAAGTTCTCTGTTGTTCGAGTCGCCGTGTTGCTGTTTCATTTTCTCTATTCAATGTTTTACTTCTCCTTGTTACAATTTTCTACTAGATTTTCAAAGTTATATCCATACAGGAAGAACAGCGTATCCAGCATATCCTCATCACTATGCGACTTTAAGCTGTATTTCTTTTCTCCAATTCGTTTCATGCCTTGATGTTCATAAAAACCATAATTACAGGTGCTATCTGTGTACAGATAGAAATTTCTGATACTCTGTGATTTCATATAAACCAGCAACCGATTAAAAAGYTCCTTGCCGATTCCTGTTCCTCGCTGGTCTGAACCCACGGCAAAAAAAGCAAGCTCTCCATCAAAGTCTTGTCCACTCTCGGCAAGTAATGCTTGATCCAGCTTATCAATTCCATAAAACAGCTTGAAAACTTGGCGCCCCTCTTTCGTGCATAACATAGTAGCAGCTGCACCTAACTGACGAATGGCATATTGTATCTGCATGCGATGATTTTTCTCGTTTTTGCCCATAATGATTCCAACAGCTTCGCCGCCTTTTTCGGCAACACAGGTAAAGGCTTGGCTTGCAAGGCAACTGGCCAAATATAACTTTGACATTCTTTCTGCGATTTTCGGTGAGCAATAACGCTCGTAATTCCATGTATCACGGATGATTTTTTCTAACGCTTTATAATCTG
>NZ_JBFULK010000035.1:0-10636 GCF_056400365.1 Paenibacillus sp. P5_B5 | reverse complement strand
GTATTCACGGCCGTTGGCCCTTTTCCGAGTGCGCTTCAAGAGATCTGGGGACGCATTTATTCCGAATGGTTTCCGTCTTCGGAATATGAGCTAAGCGAAGGGCCTGAAATGCTCTGGAATGAGCAGAAAGATGTAGCATCGCCGCAATTTAAAAGCGAAATATGGATACCCATTAAAAAGAAATAAGCAGCGTTTGTTGAAGTAACGGGACACGATAGTTGAACGAAACAAGGAGCAGTTTGCCGAGGCAGCTGTTCCTTGTGTCTATTAAGCTAAAGGGAAGGTTAGTATAGAAAGATTATGGATTATATAGAATATTAGTTTATATTTCCGCCCGTTTATTCATACCGCAACGCATTTGACAGCTCATCTAGACGCTCCCAATCTAAAACGATCAGGCATTTTTTCTCTTTTTTAAGTACTTTCATATCTGTAAGACTCTGGATTACTCGATTCAAATGACGAGGTGTAGTTCCTATCAAAGATGAAATCTCAGAAATATGCGAAGTTTGAATTTCCTTGCCGAACTCATTTTGCAATCTCGTCGTTAATAAATAACTCGCAAGCCGTTCCTCAACAGATGCTAATAAGTTAATCCTTGAAGCCGTAGTACATGTTTGTAACTTATACGAGAGATGTTTTAAAAGTTCGAGCAAGAATCTGTGATCATGCATCAGTTTTGTTTCAACGGTTTGTTTGTTGATAAACAGAAAGCTAGATGGTTGAATGGCTTCAACCTGCGATTGGATGACTACTTTTTGGAAGAGTTCAACATCCCCAAAAACCGATAACGGATGGCAGAACCTTAAAAGCAATGATTTCCCTGTACCCACACTAGAAGACACCTTTGTTTGACCCTCTACTTGGAAATAAACACCTGTCAATTCATCACCTTCTTTCAGCACTAGCTCACCCCGTTCATATACATTAAGATAAATAGGGAGTGATTCAGGTTCAGAGAATAATTGATTTAGGTTAAATTTTGAGATGTAATGCTGTATATTTTCTTGATCTATAGATGATCTCATCATGTACTCCTTTTTTGGACATCTGTCCTTTTCATTATACAAGAAACTGATAAGATTATAAAAAGAAAAGGGGGTAACAGGAATGAAGTTTGTTTTTGATCTGGATGGTACCATATGCTTTAAAGGAAAACCTTTAAGTAAACAGATGATCGATACATTAGAATTGTTAGTGGACAGAGGACATGAAATTATATTTGCCTCGGCTAGACCCATTCGGGATCTACTACCTATATTACCTCCACAGATGCACCATTTCCCGATGGTAGGAGGGAATGGAGCATTTGTTGTTACGAAGGGACTTAACATTTCCACTGTTCACTTCAACTCATCTACGGCTGACGATATTATCAAGATAATAAAAACCTTTGATGCCGATTATTTAGTCGATAGCGCTTGGGATTATGCATATTCAGGTAGTTATGAGCATCCGATTCGAAGAAATTTGGATCCGGATCAAAGAGCGAGAAATGTTCGTCTTGAAGAATTAAATGAGATTGTAAAAGTAGTTGTTTTACGTAGTAGCAATTTGCAAAAGATGTTAAGTGAGTTGAGAGAGTTACCGATTGTTACGTATTTGCATGGGTCGGAAGATATTATCGATATCAGCCCAATAGACGTTAATAAGTGGACAGGTCTACAAATGATGGGAGTACCTCCCCTTGATTTTATTGCATTTGGTAATGATGCTAATGATGTACCTATGTTTAAACAGGCCATGCGTTCCATCTGCATCGGAAATCATCACGAACTAATGCTCTTGACTTCAGAACAGGTCATTAGTGACGAAGAACAAGTCATCAAGAAAATAATAGAGGTGATGGAGCAATTAATGTGTTCAACTAACGGAGAACGATAGTTCATGACAAGGCTGCCAGTTCGTTTGGCAGTCTTGTTGCGCTAACGGGCAGGTAGTTAAACTTAAGTCGGATAAACTATCCATCAAATCGAACGGTAAGATGATTTAATCATGAGTACCGTTTTTACTGATACGTAAACAGAGAGCTAGGAGAGATATTGACATAGATTGTTACTATCGAATTATGGTATGATTTTTTGGAATCTCTTGTTCGAAAAATGTTTTGCAAATGGAGGTAAAATGAATATTAATGAATTTCAACAGTGGGTGAAGGAATACTATCAACAAAGGAAATGGTCAGACTTGGATATCTTTGTTCGGATTGGATTTCTTGCGGAGGAAACCGGTGAAGTAGCACGTGCGATTCGTGCACTGGAGATCGGACGAGATCGCCCTGATGAGGTTGAAGGCTCATATCAGGAGAACAAATCTGATCTAACAGAAGAGCTTGGGGATGTATTAGGAAATCTCATTGTCATCGCAAATAGATATGATATATCCTTCGAAGATATCTTAAAAACTCATAAACAAAAACTTGTAGCACGCTATTCATCAAAATAAAAAATTGGAGAGTTCGACTATGAAATCAATCGCAGTATTCTGTGGCTCCAGTGAGGGAGCCTCTTCTATATATAAAGAAAGTGCAGTGAAACTAGGTCATGTGCTTGCCAAACGCCAGATCACCCTTATTTACGGTGGAGCCAATGTTGGTCTGATGGGAGCTGTTGCTGATGCTGTGTTGGCACAAGGAGGTCAAGTGATCGGGGTCCTCCCCTTTTTTTTGCAAAATCGCGAAATTGCGCATAAAGGGCTAACAGAGCTCATTATGGTGGATTCCATGCACGAACGTAAAGCCAAGATGGCCGAATTGGCAGACGGATTCATTGCTCTTCCCGGAGGACCCGGGACAATGGAAGAATTTTTCGAGATTTTTACTTGGGGCCAGTTGGGTTTACATAACAAGCCATGTGGTTTTCTGAATATTAATCAATATTTTGATCCGATTGTGTCCATGTTTGATGTTATGCAGCGTGAGCAATTCATGCAGCCTAAATATCGTTCGATGGTCATCACAGATAATACTCCTGAAGGTATCTTGAAGCAGTTCTCGATCTATATTGCTCCTTCAGTCAAAACATATCTTAACGATCAGCGTACTTGACCCCATGTGGTTGCCACTTGACCAGAGCCGGTCATCGACGTGAGCGTTCAGCTAACGGGACACGATAGTTCAGACAACCAGGGAGCAAACCGCTACGAGCAGCTGCTCCCTTTCGCATTGAAGTAATGGGCAGGATAATTCCAATTTGTGGTATCATGCCATTAGGAATATTATTACTTCGAATGGGAATGGAGACTTATATGATAAGAATGTATACAGACCCTAAAGGCGAAGCTTACGAGTAGGTAATAGATTTGGCGATACGGAACTCGGAATGTTTTGTGCTTGGGGAGAAAATTCCGGCTGATGTGGTACGGTGCCAATACAGAATCGTATTGGAAGCGCTGGAACCTTACCTGGTGAAGTCAATCGTAATCCAAGGCGATAATATGGATGAAGTTACACAAATAAGAAATACTTATCGCAGTCAGGCCTTTTATACCTCGGGAACCTACTGTTTTTTAGAGGCTGCGAAGAAAGTGGGAACCTACTGAAGCAAATGGCAAACCGCCTGTCGGATTGGATTTATCCTAGCATGCCGGAAGACTTGTGTTTCTTGAAGGAAGGTGGCGGAGACTACCTTTACTCAGTTGTGCATGAACATATGTATGGTATGGAAGTAACTGAGGAAGAAGCAATCGAACTGATGGATCGAATTACAGGGCTTTTTTTGAAATCAAAGGCTCACCGGGACCTGGATCGTCTGCTAGATGATGCCATTAAGCATAAAACCGATTGGCTGTATATAAGTGGACATAGGCTGACAGAGCTGCCTGAGCGAATCCGGGAACTTACAGAGATACGTGATCTAGAAATTTTTGAACAGGATCTTTATCGTCTACCCGAAGGACTGTTTGAGTTGAGCAAGCTTGAACGCTTAAAAATTTTGACGGCTGATTTGGAGAGTATTCCCGCATCAATATCCAGGCTGAAGAACCTGAGAGAGCTTTGCATTCATTGTGCGAGCTCGGATCGGCCAACTCCCGGGTATCGGGTTAAGCCAAAGGAAGAGATCAGCCTAAACCGCATCCCGCCGGAGATTGGAGAGTTGGATCAACTGGAGCAGCTTACAATTCAATACACCTCGATCCATGAGCTACCGCTCGAGCTAGAGAAGCTGAAGCACCTGTGAATCTTGGACTTAGGAATGTGTATGATCAGTCAGCGGCCTGATTTCCTCTATGKGATGAAGCAACTGAAATACATTAATGTGTCAGAGAATTAGTTATGGGGAAATGATTGAATCAGAACAGTAGCTTAAATAACGGGCAAATGAATTAAGCTAACGGGAAACGAGAGCTCAATAAACAATGGACAACAAATGTCGGATGACAAGAACATAGTATCATAATAAGCCGCATATTATGCGGCTTTTTGTTATATATGTTTCAAGTTCTTGTCAATGAGCGATGACAAGAACTTAAAACATTCCCGATGAGTGACAAGAACTTGATACATTCCCGACGAAGAGAAACAAATGGGAATGGTAAGTGCACCTGTGAAGTTCACTACTGCCGGTCCAACGTAGAGTTTGACCACATGTGGTGCCACATAGTCGTGAAGTAGGAAAGTCATTCAAAACTAGAAATTCAGCAGTTAACTGGATTGAAGGTATTGTACCTGTAGATATAAAACCTGGGCTTATGAGAATGGAAAAGTGTCGGTTGACATGAATATTGTCCGATTAATTTCCACGTATATCGTGGTTTTTTTATTTTATCGGATCAGATTGTTGTCAAAACAAAATGACAAGAATCTGATCCGATTGCCGACTAATGACAACATTTTGATCTGATTGCCGTGGTAAATAAAGCTGTAAACTTGACATAGGCATTGAGCTAACGGGCAGTTTAGCTTAAGAGAGTTTTAAAATAATGTTGTAGATTAAAACATATTCATAAGGTTTAGTTTCTTAAATATTGAGAAACTAAACCTTTTGGTATTTTTAATTGTTTTGAATATGAATGATACCTATAACTCTTATTAAAGGTGTGCTTCACATTACTTTTATACATAAAAACTTTTCTTTTATATAAGTATACTTTACTTTTATAAAATAAAAGTCTATTATGTATGTAACAAGGGAGGTGTTAGCTTTGAAAGAAGACTTTGGAGATTCTATTGTAAATAAAGTGTACGAACATAGGGTGTTAAGGAGAATGTCACAAAAGGAGTTGGCTGATGCTGTCGGAGTTTCTAAGCAAACCATATTTGTAATGGAAAAGAATAATTATTCTCCTTCTCTTGTATTAGCGTTTCGAATAGCTAATTATTTTGAAGTGGATATTAATGAAATATTTTCTTACGTGAGAAAGGATGATAACAATGATTGATGTACTAAATAATTGGATGTTAGAAAGCTCAGAAAACTTCAATATTATTGTGGGCTTAACGATGGTCTTGTTTGTAGGTTCGCTATCAACGCTTGCATATATTGGAAATAAATTTGGTAAACCTGATGAAAGAACAAATGCCATTTATCTTAAAATCGCTTCATTTATGTTTACTACCCAAATCATTATGAATGCCCTTTTTATTACATTAATTGATCGTAATATCGAATACTTCCGTCAGTTCTTTACTCTATTTCAAGGGATAGTATTTTTGGTCGGGGCAATTTATGCTTTTAAACTATATAGAAAAGAGTTTAAATAGTCTTACACAAGAGACATAAGTAGGTAGTTCCCTATTCAACTAACGAGTGCTTTAATTAAACAAGAAAACAAACAAAAGTGTCTGTCGGTTGATGATCGAATAGAAGACAAAATTCTAGCAAGTTTGCTTGTTGAAATAGCAAATTCAGTGAGTTAATTATTACGCTAACGGGACACGATAGTTCAATAATGCAAGGGCTGCCAATTGGTAGCCCTTTGTTCAATTAATGGGCAGAATAGTGGAATAAGACGTTTCGAATTGTAAAGTTAATCTATAGAAATTTTTAAGTTATAATATTCAAGGAAATAGCAGGTTTGAATAAAGGAGAATTGATGTGACTAATTACGAAACGCAGTTGATAGATATTATAAAAAATGACGATAACATAATATCTATTTTAAAAACCGTTGAGAAATTAAAATTAAATGACGCTTGGGTTGCAGCTGGACTCATTAGAAATAAAGTATGGGATGTATTACACAACATCAATACACCTATAAATGACATTGATGTTATTTATTTTGATAGCACAGATACTTCGTGGGAAACAGAAAAAGATATAGAAAAAAAACTAGAAATTTTAATGCCTAATCTGCCGTGGTCAGTAAAAAATCAAGCACGTATGCATTTGAAAAATGGATTTGATTCTTATACTTGTTCCTTTGATGGTGTTGCTCATTTTACAGAAATACCAACTGCAATAGCTGTAAAAATGTGCAATAGTGAACTTGAAATAATGGCTCCATATGGACTAGAGGATTTGTTTGAAAAGATTGTTAAACCTACTCCATATTATCAAAATAATAGCAAGTTGCACTCAATATATATTGAGCGTATGCAGGAGAAAAAATGGGATGATATTTGGATTGAATTATATGTAGAAGTTTGATTTTAGTTTTCAGCTAACGGGACACTATTGTTCAATAATGAGAGGGCTGCCGAGTGGTAGCCCTTTGTTCGGCTAACGGGCAGGATAGTTCAATCACTTCACGAATACTTCAAGTACGAAGAATTTGTGAAGTTCGTGAATAAGTCGTTAGGCGAAATTCTCTAAGTCAAATATGTGATAAATAATAAATAGTTGGAGGCTTTTAATGTTGTTTAAGAAATCTACCAATATGGATGAATATGCACTTCCGATTGACTGGAATCCATCGTGGGATGTTGGAGCTCCGATACCTCATGTTATTTCTTCAGGATATCAAACCTACTTAATTTATTACATAGAAGAAGAGAGCCAGGACTGGGATAGAACAACTGTTAAAGTTATTAACCCAAATAATAATGAGGATATTCCGATTGCCGTAGTTAAATTTATTGGCTGCTATGCTTACAAATTTGGTGGGGCAAATGATGAAGTAATGTACGGACATCCTTTATATGAAAAGGGACTAAAGTTTTATAGTGCACATAAAGTAATTAATTCTAACTGGATTAAAGCAGAAGAAAAAATAAATAGCATACATGATTATTACAATCCAGAATTATGGAAAGATCGAATTCATTATTTACTACTCTTTCATAATGAATTATTTGAGTGCATCGCTGATGGATATGAAATCTCCATTTATAAAGAGTCATTTAAATCAGTGCTTTCTAAAGTTCTCAATGAATTGGATTAATTGTGGGTACGAGAACTTCGCCTAACACCATATTCACTATTCGGTCCATTCGGCCCTCGGTCCGAACCGAACATCATTACGCTAACGGACATGTTTGTTCAATAAGCTCTAAGGGACGGCAGCTGGTGTTACTGGCTGTCGTTTCTCAACTAACGGACAGGTTAACGCAACAAACTAATGTAAACACAATCAACTTTATCGCTCTGTACTATGGTAATATATGTGCATCTCATTAAGTTCGGAGTGATTTCTGATGTTTGAAATTAAATATGAAATCTTTGAAGATGATATCCTTGAGCTTCGCGCAATTGACCTCCAGACCTTTAACAAGGAATATAATCAGATTTACGGTTGTTTTACCATAATCATAAATGGAATTGAGTATATATCTTATCCTTCACCTGAAATGAGATTAGAGACAAAGCGCATTTATTCTGAGCTAATATTGACTCACTTTGATTTTCTTATCGATGTGTATTACCAACTTCAAAAAAACAATTACGCCGCATTAAAGTATATTAAAAACCCTTGGACTTGGCTTGAGTTCATTCAAGAAGGAAATGAACTTGTCGTTAGTCAGTTAAATCTTGAAATTCATGAGGGTCCGTTAATTCGAACTGATAGAGAACTATTTATTAATGCAATAAAAGAAGAAATTATCAACGAGACAATACACTGGGGAGATTTTGAAAAAGAACTTATTTCAAAAACCGAGGAATTTATAAAAACATTACAAGAACTAAATAAAAACATTCTTACTTCAAATTGTTTTACCAAGATTAGATTATTTGCTCTAGAGCGTTAAACTAACGGGACACTTTAGTGGAGGGGTATGCTTCGCGGCAGCTCCTCTTTTGTTCATTGAAGTAACAGGCAGTTTAGTTGGAGAGAAAATGGTATAGTTTTCTTGTAAAAGTTTGTAAGAAGGGGATGTAATTATGCGTTTATCACTTTTAGGTATTTCAATATCACTTTTAGGAATAGCATTAATATTATCATCAAGTGGTTCAGCATCAGCATTCGGACTTGGTGTTTCATTTTTAGGTTTAATAGTTTCATTAATTTCTTGTTTTATAGGTGAGTTGAAAAAATTTAAAGACAAGTAAACTAACGAACAACGATAGTTCAGACAACCAGGGAGCAGCCCGCTACGAGCAGTTGCTCCCTTCGCATTGAAGTAACGGGCAGGTTAGTTGAAGAGTGTTGTTTATCTTTTGTACAACAATCGGGCCAGATTGTTTAACAAACGTTTTTTGTGACCTTTAGCCTTCAAAAACGTCTCAGTAGTAATTGGATTTTCATTTTGGGAAGGTTTTTTCAATCCTATGAATAGATTTTATAAAGGTGGGGGAAATATGATAGGCGAAATCGTTATAACAGTAATTTTTATGATTCCACTTTATGCATTCTTTATTTGGACCTATAATTGTCCTGAAGATAGTTTTTTATTTGGAAGACGTTGGCAGTACCAAGAGGAACCCGAGGTTTCTCCAAACGTTGTCCGTTATATGAAATTTGCATCAATTGTCGCTATGATTGGTACCCCTATCGTTATTTTTAGCTTATTCTTAAAACAGTCTGTTTTCGGTCTTGCTTTAATGGCGTTTATGTTTGTCATTGTTGTTGGTGCGGTTATTATATTTACAGGTGAAAGTAAATCTTAAATAAAGCGCTTGTATATTATTAACGGGCGCGATTGTTTAAGAAGCGTCTCTGTTCTTCATAAACTAACGGGACACGATAGCACAAAGACAACAGGCTGCCGATAACATTGGCAGCCTGTTCAACTAACGGGCGACTAGCGTTAGCTTGAAGAAGACTTCCCAAGTATTGACATGGAAATTCATCATATGTTAGCATTGCTTTAATTGATAAGGACGGAGGGGTTACGTGTGATAAACTAATTTTTCGATATTCTTTGCACAATGAATTAAATAGTGGTTTATGGCTATTTTGTGTGCACAGTAATCGAAGAATGGTTTGCCTACGCGGTAACCTAGTTTAGTTATATGCGTTTGGGGACAGGGGTAACTATATCCTCATGTCGCATAGACTGGATTTGAAGAAAATGTAATGAACCCTATTTTGATCTATCCGGTGACTGGACTGCAAGTCTATCATAGGGTAATCAACTTATTGCGTTCATTCTCAAATTCTTTTTCGAATACTGTATGCACAGGCCAATAGCCTGTGTTTTTTATTTTGTATATAAAACATTGGAGGAATTCACATGAACGAACGATTAATCAATGTAGATGAAATTGAAATATGTACCGACAGTTTCGGAAAACTAGTTAACCCAGCCATTTTGCTGATTATGGGTGCCCAATCCTCAATGATTTGGTGGGAAGAAGAATTCTGCCAGCGTTTAGCAGATGCAGGGCGTTTTGTCATTCGCTATGATAATCGCGATGTTGGACGTTCAACAACTTACGAACCTGGTCAAGTGGGCTATACTTTCGAAGACATGGCAGATGATGCCGTTCGAGTATTGGATGCTTATAAGATTGAGCAAGCGCATATCGTAGGCATGTCCATGGGCGGTATGTTGACTCAAATGATAGCTCTGCGGCATCCAGAGAGAGTTCTAACTATTACCCTCCTATCAACATCCAATTTTGCTCCGCAACTCCCCCCGATGGAGGAAAAGATTATGGATTTTTTCTCGAATATGGGGGTTATTGATTGGACTAACGAACAATCTGTAACCGAATATGCTATAGACAGATCAAGAATCCTTGTAGGTTCGAAGCATTCTTTTAATGAAAAAAAAGTTGGCATTTTGGCTAAAAAAGAATTTACAAGAAGTAACAATATGGCCAGCATGAGTAATCACGCCTTACTGACAGGTGGAGAATCCTATCTAGTTAGGACGAGTGAAATAAATGTACCCACTCTGATTGTACATGGTACTGAAGATCCCATTATTCCTTATGAACATGGAAAAAATCTTGCTAAAGAAATTCCCGGTGCGGTTTTACTGACATTGGAAGGCACTGGACATGAGCTTCATTATGACGACTGGAATTTAATAATCGATTCTATTTCAAAGCACACTTCAATTTAATAAGATTGTTTATCATTGAACTAACGGGACACTATAGTTGAATGATTCACATTGATGAGCAGGTGCTTCGGTATATTGCTCTTTTTACTAAGCTAATGGGCAGGTTTGGGATTAGCAATCCATAAGAAACAACCCAAGTTGAATTATGCTAAAATGTAGTAAATGTATAATGTAGATATCCCTCATGAACAAAGGAGAACTGAAAATGAGAAAACTCGTTCTATTTCTGCACGCATCGCTTGACGG
>NZ_JBFULK010000034.1:0-11199 GCF_056400365.1 Paenibacillus sp. P5_B5 | reverse complement strand
TTATTCCGTCTTGGGGACAGCAGATTGGATAGAGAGTTACGCTTCGAGTACGGGGTTAGATATAAATTTTCTACGAATTCCGTTATCAATATTTAGTGAAAATGATGTAAGCTTTACATTTCCAGATAGTATGGTTTCATTTTGGATGGGAAGAGATAAACCAGAAGAATATTACAACGCTAAATATCATGGGCAGATTTTTACAATGTCAGAAGTAAAGTCTATGATGACAACTGATGTAATGAATAACCTTGAATCAATGATTCATAAAGGAACGATACCTTATGTTGAAGCACAGATCTGGAATCATGAAATTGCAATGAATTTATACAATAATCAAATGTTAAACCTTAAAGATAGGAATAGATTATGAAAGAATAGTCGATGAAGGCACTGACTTCCTATAACACCATGTTTACGCATCGGGGGACAAGCCCCCTCGGTTCGATTCGATCTTAATTACGCTAACGGGACACTATAGCTCAATAATCATCAGTAGAAGGCTGCTGACTGCATTACATCGGCAACCTTCTCAGCTAACTGGCAGGATAGATAGCTAACTTAAACTCAACGATCAATTGCCCTTAGTTCTTATAATAATTGGCTATGACGGATGAATTATATTCGTATTCTACTGATTATGATATGGGTCCAGACACCTATAAACATACGGGTCATGTAGTTGCGAAACTTAGTGAGTTTGAGACAGATTTGTTAAAAACAAAGGCGAATCAAGCGCACAGTACGGAATCAAGAGAGTTAATAGTTACAGCACTACTTATGGCTATTAAACAATTTACCCGAAGTAGCAAAATTATGATAGAACTTGAGGGGCACGGAAGAGAGGCAGGAAAGGATATCGATTTGACGAGAACTGTGGGCTGGTTCACCAGTATTTACCCCTTCTCGATTCAATTATCAGAGAATACTACATCGGGTTATATCAAAGAAGTGAAAGATAATCTGAGGAGAATTCCTAACAAATTCAGAAAACATAACATACAAAATTTATGAATTTATTTATAGAAGATTTAAGAAAGGTTATATCACATTGCTGTTCTAAAGGGGAAATTGAATTTACTGTCTCGGATTTCGAAACGGCAAATTTGACACAGGATGAGCTGGACAACCTCTTCGATTATTAATATATTTACAATTATAGGAATGATAGAGTTCTGATTCGAAAATAATAATTTATTTATTTGAATAGGGGTTAATAAATTGAACAATTACATAATTCGAAACTTTATTCCGAAAGACGTCTCCAGCATTTATAACGTTCAATTAGCGTACAACAAAGTATTCCCTGAAACCTCAGTAATTCCAGGAGAAGCGTACCTATCCCCCGAATTTGACAACGGAAATATGTTCTGTGCATTGAACGGGAAAGGTCAGCTGGAGGGATATTCCTCTATTTATCCTATAATGGCAGCAGACAGTAGCGATAGTGCGGAGAACGTACTATGGGTGGAAATTAAGTATAATCCCTTAACTGCGGATCATGCGGCATTAAGAGAGATGTTATTTCAACATTTAATGAACAGAGTAAGTGAAATCAAGAAAGATGCAGTCAATAAAAAAACCAAAATTTGCTTTACCTTTTTCCCGTCCGAGCAGGAAAGTTCAGAGTATGTGCTTTCTAATGGTTTTATAGTAAGTGAAGGGATTTATCATATGGCTAGAAATCTTGCTGAGCCCATCGAGCATTATCCTAATCCTGACCAGATTGAAGTAAGAGAGTGGAAGATGAAAGATGATAAAGAAATAGAAGATTACGTTCAAGCGTACAATGTAGCTTTTCCTGAGAAGCCATGGAATATAGAGGGAGTAAAGCATTTTATGTTATCTAAACTGTGGGCAGTGGGCACAACATTGTCTGCATTCGATAAGGGACAATTAATTGGCAGTATTATGCTTTACTGGGATGAAGAAGAGAATGCGAACGGAGAGATAAACAGAGCTTCTACGGAACAAATCTTCGTGTTACCTGAATGGCGTGGAAAGGGATTAGCAACATATCTGATTAGCCGAGGAATGGATTATTTGGTAGGCAAGGGGATGGACGAATCCCATCTTGAAGTCAGGGCGAACAATGAGAATGCACTGAATATATATAAGAAGCTCGGATATAAGGTGACAAAAAGTGAAAGTATTATTGAATGTGTTATTTAACAGTGGAACACTAAAATGAATATTAAGAACCCTGCATGTAAAATGATATCGTGAATTTTACATGCAGGGTTCTTTGCAGAGCGGTTAAAGATGTATCATGAAGTATTCTGGTTGACCAGAAGGAGGGTGTTACCAGGTGGTATTATAACTTATAATCTAAACATGTATTAATCGTAACCAATTATTAAGGGGCGATAAAATGTTAGTTATTAAATCTATAAAAGATTGTCCTCTACGTCAGACTGAGCTTGCTCAATTTGTTGAAGAAAAGTGGCCAAAGGTGAAGGGAGTTGTACTTCCGAAAATTGATGAAAGTTTATCATCAGAAGGTATGCTCCCACTTACATTTCTGCTGTTGAAGAACGAAGAAATAATTGGATTTTATCAATTAATCGATCAGGAATTTATAATGCGAAAAGATTTATCACCCTGGATAGCGCCCTTATTCATTGACGAGATTGAGCGAGGACAGGCTTTAGGTTCAGTATTGTTGGAGCATGCCAGACAAATTGCAGGGGGACTGGGATATGATAAGGTATACTTGGCGACTGACCATATCCGTTATTATGAGAAGTACGGATTCAGGGAAATAGGACTGGATAATTTTGAATGGGGACGGCCTACTAAATTATATGAACATGACACCATAAAAAATTTTTCGTCTAATCGCTAAGCTAACGGGACACATTAGCATAATCAAGCAAGACAGCAGCCAGCCAGAATGATCGGCTGATTTTTCGTTGAAGTAACTGGCAGTTTAGTTGAACAGGATTTTGCTGATTAAGTGTTGAAATCTTATAGTCATGCATATCTAATGGATGGGTGAGGTCAATGTCTGAAAAAGAAGATGTAATTATACGCAGTGTTAAAATGGAAGATGCGGCTACAGTTTTAAATATTCAAAGTGAGGTTGTTAGTGAAGGGGCTTTTTTAATACATGTATCAGAAGAATTTAATAGAACATTTGAACAAACAAGAGAATCGATACAGAAGATATTAGAAAATGATAAAGAAATAATGTTAGTTGCAGAAATTAACGATGAAGTAGTTGGTTGGATTGTGTTTTTTTCACAAAATAGAAAGAGATTGTCTCACACTGGTTCTTTTACAATGATGCTTAGTAAAAGTTACAGAGGTATGGGAATTGGGAAAATGCTTGTGAAAGCATTATTAGATTGGGCAGAAAAGAACCCATTAATTGAAAAGTTAAGTTTGGGAGTATTCTCTACAAATCATAAGGCAATATCCCTCTATAAAAGCATGGGCTTTGTTGAGGAAGGTCGCAAAATAAAAGAATTCAAGTTAAATGATAAAGAGTATATTGATGATATTCTTATGTACAAGTTTGTTAAATAACTTATTTATTGCACAAACGGGACACGATAGTTCAGACAACCAGGGAGCAGACCGCTACGAGCAGCTGCTCCCTTTCGCATTGAAGTAACGGGCAGGATAGTTCAAAAATGTTGTAGAAGTATATTGGTGAAAGACTTTTGGAATGTAGTCGAAGTTGATTGTGTGAATAATAAAGAAATTAAAAAATGGGAGATTTATGAAACATATTTCAAACTTTATGATTCAGACGAAGATTACAAAGAAGAGTTACCGCGTAAAATCCTAACTTTTTTGCGTATTGTACGAAAATTGAATCAAAGAATCCTTCTATTTTAAAGGAGTCCCTTATGACGAACGAGAAACTTTTGGAGTTACTAGGCAGGTACGATATCCAACAGTCTGAGATTATTTTCTTAAGGCATAACGAGAACAGAACATATCGTGTTAATGACAGAACGGGAAAATCATATTTACTCCGCATTCATGATCCTCTTATAGACAACATGAAAGGTCTGCAGCATACATACGGCGGTATTCTTGGAGAATTGCAAATGCTTGAGAAGCTGGGAAGCTGGAGCATCAACGAAGTACAGACTCCTGTAAGAAACAAAGATGGTGAACTAATTTCGATCATCGAATACGAAGGTGAACTGCTGAACTGCTCCGTCCTCACCTGGCTGGATGGAAGAGACATGAGTAAGAATGATGTTAACAATCTTGAACTGGTAAAAAAGCTGGGATTGCAAATAGCAGAACTGCATACTTTTTTTCGGCAGTACGAACATTCAGGTATGGAGATTCGCCCGAGTCAAGGCAAAGCCAATAATGAACGGATGATCCGAGTGATCCATTCGGGTGTGCAAAAGAATTTATTTACGTCTTCTGATGCTAATGTCATTGAACAAACGCTGCAATTGATCAACTCCCGGTTAGATGACCATGGTGGGGAGGCAGGCCCTGACCTTATTCATGGGGATTTGAGTAAGGGTAATACCATCATCACGACCGAAGGAGAGGTGCGCTTCATCGATTTTGGCTTTTTCGGAACCGGTTATGCCTTGCTTGATGTGGCCATGGGAGCTTTGATGCTGCCATCCGATCGAAGAGATACTTTCCTTACGGGTTATTACAGAGAGCGCGAAAATACAGCAAATGATCTCCTGCAGCTGGAAGGTTTTATGTTGGTTTCTATAATCGGGTATTACGTTTTTCAAATGGAGAACGAACATGTTCATGACCGGATGCGTGAAAGAATGCCGAAATTATGTGCAGAGTATTGTCGCCCCTTCCTCAATGGTGAAAGTATATTTTATAAAATATAAAATGGAACCTTCATCGTTCAACTAACGAGGAACGAGTGCTTAACACGCAGCTAACCTAACAGTTTTAGAGGGGAACAATGATTTAAAAAGTTGAGGTGAATAACAATATGGAAGAAAGAATATTGCAATTTCTAAATAAAACATATCCTATTAATTTTTATAATGTAGAAGCAGTAACAAATGAAATGTACCGTTGTCAATCAAAAAAAGGTACCTTTTTTGTTCGAATAACGAATTATAAGACATATCAAGAACAATTAGAAGAAGTACATTGGACTAATTATCTATTTAACCAAGGCATAGGTGTTCCTAAGATCATACCCTCTATAAATAATTCATTAATTGGAAATATAATGTTAGATGAAGAGAAGCTGGTCGTTTTATTTCAGGCTGCATCAGGAATCCATCTGCCACGGTCAAAATGGAACAAAACTGTATTTAGAGATCTTGGACAACAAATGGGCAGAATGCATCGAGTGAGTAAAGGATATTTGAAATCTGAGACTACTGCACATATCAAACATTGGTACGAGAGCGAAGAATATGATTTTCTCAAATACATTCCTGCAGAAGAGAAGACCATACGGGGAATTGCACACGATGTTGTAAACAATATTAAGGAACTGCCACAGGATAATTCAAATTATGGTTTAATACACGGAGACCTGTGGCTGGAAAATATCCTTGTAGACAGTGACTCCAAACTAACGATGATTGATTTTCAAGATTGTGAAAAGCATTATTATGTATACGATTTAGCCGTTCCAATCTATTCTGCACTGGAGTTCTCGTTCTCAGGGGGAGAAAACATAAGAGATTATGAACGATCCATTTCCAAGGCGTTAATAGATGGATATGAAGAGGAGAATGACCTCTCTTCTGAGATGCTTATGAAATTACCACGCTTTTTGAAGCTAAAAGAATTGTTTGAATATAATTTGATGCATATGTATTGGAATTCTAAAGAACTAAGCGAGGAACAAGTCCGAATCTTGAACTTATATAGAAATCGAATAGAGTACAGCCACTCTTGAACTAACAGTGAATAAGGGTCAGAATTAAGTAATGGGTAACGACAGTTCAATAATGAAAGGGCTGCTGAGTGTAAAAATAAAAATGGGAAATAATAATAAAATGCGTATTGTAATACCCTATGGGGGTATGGTATATTGAACATCAAGGAGGATGCTTATGGATAAAACTAATGAAGATCCAAATCAGTCTAGTTGCCATACCGATAGAACTGAACGCAAAAGCCATCATTCAGATAAAGTGAAGAATAATTTAGTTTCTCGCTTAAATCGGATTGAGGGCCAAATACGTGGGGTCAAAGGTTTGATTGAGAAAGATACCTACTGTGACGATGTACTAAATCAAATCGCGGCCATACAGTCCGCTATGAATAGTGTTGGTAAGATTCTTCTTGAAGGTCATATGAAGAGTTGTGTGATTGAACGTCTGCAAGAAGGCGACCAAGAAGTAGTAGATGAGCTGTTAGTTACGATAAACAAATTAATGAAATAATTATATTGAGAAGATTGAGGAGAAGATAAGGATGCAATCCATTACATTGAACGTTGAAGGTATGTCCTGTGGTCACTGTGTGAAGTCGGTTGAAGGTGCTATGCAGGAATTAGGAGCTACAGCCAAAGTGGACTTAGCTGCCAAAACAGTCACTGTGAATTATGACGAGTCTAAGCTTACAGTGGATGCAATTAAAGAAGCTATTGATGACCAAGGATACGAAATTGTTTAAGAAATGAACTGAATAAGCCGCATCTTCATATTGGTTACTAATTGTGTGTAAGAGGGTGCGGCTTTCTGAGTGATATAGAATTTATAACTTTCAGCTCATAAATTCTAAGTATCACTTTAAGAAACGCCCATCTTAAATGACGGTGAAGCCGTTTCTTTTTGCAATATTTTTTTTGAAAAAAATATACCCCATATGGGTATATACTGGAGAGTGGTATCGATGGAACAATCAGGTCAACAATCAACCTTACAGATTGCTGGGATGACTTGCGCAGCATGTGCGAATCGGATTGAGAAAGGCCTCAAGAAGCTTGAGGGCGTAGAGGAAGCAAATGTTAATTTTGCTCTCGAGAAAGCTTCCGTAACTTATGATAAGTCTAAAGTTAATTTACCCGCAATCGAACAGAAGATACATGATTTAGGGTATAGCACAGTGAAGGAAAGTGCAGATTTCGATATTGCAGGAATGACGTGTGCCGCTTGTTCTGCAAGGATTGAGAAGGGATTAAATAAGCTTCCTGGTGTTAGTCAAGCGACAGTTAACTTTGCACTTGAGACAGCACATGTAGAATTCTCAGCAGGTGAGGTTAGCGTTCAAGATATGATAAAGAAGGTGGATCAGCTCGGCTATAA
Source organism: Paenibacillus sp. P5_B5 (assembly GCF_056400365.1). Taxonomy (NCBI): domain Bacteria; kingdom Bacillati; phylum Bacillota; class Bacilli; order Caryophanales; family Paenibacillaceae; genus Paenibacillus; species Paenibacillus sp. P5_B5. Next base: position 3,982 of record NZ_JBFULK010000034.1, on the reverse strand, counting down.
AGCGACACCAAAGAGTGATCAGCCGGAAATAAAGAATCATAAACAGCAAGAGCTGGTTTGGCAAAAACGTAAACTACTAATCTCAGCTATTCTTTCTTTTCCGCTGCTCTGGGCTATGGTTAGTCACTTCTCATTCACCTCATGGATCTACTTGCCTGAGTTCCTTATGAATCCATGGGTTCAGCTTGCACTAGCAACACCTGTGCAGTTCATTATTGGTAAGCAGTTCTATGTAGGGGCGTATAAAGCCCTTCGCAATAAGAGCGCGAATATGGACGTTCTAGTTGCATTAGGAACATCCGCAGCCTATTTCTACAGTTTATTCCTAACTATTCAATGGGCGAATGCAGCAGAAACACATCATATGCCAGATATGTATTACGAAACAAGTGCTGTACTAATCACACTTATCATATTAGGGAAATTGTTCGAAAGCTTGGCTAAAGGCCGCACATCAGAGGCAATCAAGAAACTCATGGGGCTTCAAGCTAAGACAGCACTCGTTATTCGTAATGGAGTAGAAGTAAATATACCAGTGGAAGATGTTATCGTAAGCGATGTTGTCATTGTTAAGCCAGGTGAGAAAATTCCTGTCGATGGTCAAGTGATTGAAGGGATTTCATCTGTTGATGAATCGATGCTAACAGGAGAGAGTCTTCCTGTTGAGAAGAAAGCTGGCGATCCTGTTATCGGAGCAACTGTGAACAAGAATGGTAGCATCAAAATTACAGCAACCAAAGTAGGCAAGGAAACTGCGCTTGCTCAAATTATCAAAGTTGTGGAAGATGCGCAAGGATCTAAAGCGCCAATTCAACGAATTGCAGATCGAATTTCAGGTATTTTTGTACCGATTGTAGTCGGTATTGCAGTTGTTGCTTTTCTAGTGTGGTATTTCATTGTTTCACCAGGCAACTTTGCACGTGCGCTGGAGATCGCTATTGCTATTCTCGTTATTGCTTGCCCTTGTGCGCTAGGTCTTGCAACACCAACATCTATTATGGCAGGATCTGGTCGTGCAGCTGAGTTCGGCATTTTATTCAAAGGCGGAGAACATCTAGAGTCGATGCATAAGATTAAGACGATCGTTCTTGATAAAACAGGAACAGTAACCAAAGGTAAGCCAGAGCTAACAGATGTATTAGTTGAGAATATGGATGAGAAGGAAATGCTTCGACTCGTTGGAGCAGCAGAGAAACATTCCGAACATCCATTAGCAGAAGCTATTGTAGCGGGTATTCTGGATAAGAATATTGAAATTCCTTCAACAGAGTTCTTTGAAGCTATTCCCGGCTATGGTATTCGAGCGACTGTAGAAGGTAAAGATGTATTTGTTGGCACACGCAAGCTGATGAATCGTGAAGAGATTGCTTTCAATCATGTTGAGGACGCGATGATCGCATTCGAATCACAAGGTAAGACAGCTATGCTGATTGCTATTGATCGTCAATTTGCAGGTCTTGTTGCTATTGCGGACACGATTAAAGAAACTTCAGTAGAAGCAATTGCGCGTCTTAAGCAAATGGGAATTGAAGTCATCATGATAACTGGCGATAATACACGTACTGCTAATGCTATTGCGGGGCAGGTTGGAATCGATTATGTACTTGCAGAAGTACTGCCAGAAGGTAAGGCAGATGAGATTAAGAAGCTGCAAGTAACTGGCAAGAAGGTTGCCATGGTTGGAGATGGCATTAATGATGCACCTGCGCTAGTTACAGCAGATGTTGGTATTGCGATCGGAACTGGAACTGACATTGCGATGGAAGCAGCAGATGTAACACTTATGCGTGGGGATCTGAACAGTATTCCAGATGCTATATATATGAGCCAAAGAACGATGGTCAACATTAAACAGAACCTATTCTGGGCGCTTGCTTATAATTCGCTGGGGATTCCAGTTGCAGCGTTAGGTTTACTTGCACCATGGGTTGCGGGTACTGCGATGGCATTAAGCTCAGTATCGGTCGTACTCAATGCCTTACGACTACAGCGTGTGAAGCTATAATAATAGAAGCTTATCATGGGAGGTAGGCCGAATGACAATGGGGAAATTTGCAGTTACGCCTGGCTTTGAACTAGGTGGAGCTATTTTTAGGCCGGAACATTTGGCGCTGCTTGGTACAATCATTGGTGATGACGCCAAGATTGAGTTAACAACTTTTAAACAACTATATATCGAAATGCAGGAAGAGCGGATCGAGCAAGTAAAAGCACAATTGAAGACGATCGGTCTAGAAATATATCCAGCAGGGTTCTATACCAAGAGCTTGATCGCTTGTCACTTTTGCCGCGGAGAAGAGGATGCTGGGCTGAGTATAGCGAGGCAGCTGAATGAGGCTATCGCAGGAATAGCAACACCGAGTCCAATGAAAATCGGTTACGCTGGTTGTGCACTTGGGACGAGTGAACCTTTATTAAAGGATATTGGTGTTGTCAAAATGAAAGATACTTACTCGATCTACGTCGGTGGTGAGCCCAAATCGATTAAACCGACAATTGGCATCTTGTTTATGTCTGATATTACGCAGGAAAGACTGATTCCTATCGTACAAAGATTAATTGAGCTTTATCAAGAACAGGGGAAGAAGAAGGAGAAGTTTACGAGATTTATCGATCGGTTGTCGATGGAAGAGTTAAAAGCGAAGGTAAGTTAATAGCTAATAATAACGGCCGATTCTCTCATTTTTTTCATGTTTGGTCAATCTTCGGTAAAGAAGAGGTTGTAGCAAAAGAAATCGCAACGGTTGAAGCATCTGTTAAGGCTTTGAATGAAAAAGCAACAGCAGCAGGTAAGAACGCTCTAATCTTGTTAACAAATGACGATAAAATCAGCGGCTATGGCCCAGGTTCCAGATTTGGTGTTATCCATGATGTATTTGGTTTTAAAGCTGAGCTGTAGATCCTAAGATTGAAGTTTCTACACATGGTCAAAGTATCGCTTATGAATATATCGTTGAGAAGAATCCGGACTACACCTTCGTTGTCGATCGCACAGCGGCTGTTGACGGTAAATCCTCTGTCAAAGAAATCATTGAAATAGATCTTGTGAAGAAAACCAATGCTTCAAAGAGGGTAACATCGTATATCTTGATCCTGACTTCTGGTACTTATCTGGCGGTGGATTAGTGTCCGTTCCAGAAATGATTAAAGAAGTAGAAGGTGGATTGAAGTAAGAGTTGGGTTGAAGTAAGAGATGGATTGAAATAAGAGACAGTTTGAAAAAAGATAGTTCGAAAAAAGATAGTTTGACAAAAACTGCAATTTTCAATTGTAGAAGAAACGGGTTTGCCATTAATCAGGGCGGATCCGTTTTTTTATTTGCGTTAAAGCGGAAGCAAACGACGTTATAACGGAAGAAGCTTCCGCAATAACGCCGTTTTGTGCCGCACCGCGAGCAAAGCCAGCGCAATAGCGTAGTATCCGCGGTTGAAGCGGAAGCAAACGACGTTATAACGGAAGGAGCTTCCGCAATAACGTCGTTTTGTGCCGCACCGCGGGCAAAGCCAGCGCAATTGCGTAGGATCCGCGGTTAAAGCGGAAGCAAACGACGTTATAACGGAAGAAGCTTCCGCAATAACGCCGTTTTGTGCCGCACCGCGAGCAAAAGCAGCGCAATTGCGGAGTATCCGCAGCGGAACCGGAAGCAAACGACGTTATAACGGAAGGAGCTTCCGCAATAACGCCGTTTTGTGCCGCACCGCGGGCAAAGCCAGCGCAATTGCGTAGGATCCGCGGTTGAAGCGGAAGCAAACGACGTTATAACGGAAGAAGCTTCCGCAATAACGCCGTTTTGTGCCGCACCGCGAGCAAAAGCAGCGCAATTGCGGAGTATCCTATTTAGCCCCCTAATCCACTTGGACACTCTATCTACTTCAGATACAATATAATAGTGGGGGAAGAAGTCCATGAAGAGAAGATTTAGGTGCCCTGTAACAACGAAGAAGGAATTGGTAGCGGAAGTGATGTCAGGCTTTCGAACCGA
>NZ_JBFULK010000033.1:0-14586 GCF_056400365.1 Paenibacillus sp. P5_B5 | reverse complement strand
GAAACAGTGACCAGTTTTCCACCAACGTGATTTGCTAAAGCATAGCATTGCTTTTTAAAATGGCTAATGTCTACCAATGATTCATCGATTTCCGAGTTATAAAATCCAGAAATCCCATCGCGAAGCAACAAATTAAAACACCTCATTTTGACTTCAAACCTTATTAACGTTTCCCCTGATAATTATACCACTTTTCTATAAATAACTGCGTAAAACTGCCCGTTACTTCAATGCAAAAGGGAGCAACTACCCGTAGCGGTCTGCTCCCTGATTGTTTGAACTATCGTTCCCCGTTAGTTGAATCCTACATTGCTCACCTTCTACTCAAACAATACGTAAGTATTATCCAAACCGACCATATCTTTTAATGATTTACCGCTCGAATAGTGATTAGGTTTGTCTTTTGGAATAACATAAAGAATATTTCCGGCTTTTCCTTGGGACAGATTAGTTAGCTGTAGAAGGTCATCATTATCGAAGATATATGATACAAGATAATCATAGAAGTCATGCTCTTTATCTGCCACATTTAACCCAACATAGAAGAGCCTTACCTTCGTACCAGCCCAAATTTTCTCATCATTGCTTATGTTTATTAAAGGGACATATCCCGTTGCTTCCATTAAAACACCTCTCCCGTTTCTGAACTTGCATTTCAACTAACGTGTCCCGTTAGTTGAATGTTCACCTATTGAAATGAATCAAGGCACTTTTAATAGATGTTATTAGTTCATCCAATTTTTCTTGAGGACTCTTCTTTATTATACGCAGGGATGTACCTTTGGCAGTTTTGAAATGCCTATTGTGACGTTATTGCGGGGAAATCTCGAACTTCGAGCCGGCATCTCCGGCGAAAACAATAGATCCTCCCACGGGCAGTTCGACCTGATCCTCGCCTCCGATGACACTGAAGTAGATGCATGTTCCCTTCGCATTATAAACGGCGAAGGAGGCGTTCGAGGACATGCTCTCCTTAACGATCTTGCCCCCGTCTTTGTAGCTTATCGTATACCATTGGGCGTATCCGTCGGGCGGAATCGTAACGATTGACTTCTTAGCGATGTTGATTGGCTTTATGGCGTCCTCGTTCACTAAGATACTTCCACGAATATTCAGGTACTCAACGCCGTCCTTCGTAAAGAACGTATAACCTGAGAGATCCCGCCCATTCATCCCCGGAATTTGCAATTCAGAGACGGCCGTATTCGGGCCGGTTATTCGCTTATCCAACACGTACCCCGGCAATTGTTTCGACATATTTACTTGGATAGGCAATAACATCAAATATACAACCGACGTATACTTCTCATTCAGAAAATAGTACTTCTTGCCGTCGCGCTGAATCCATGCCTTTATTGTCTTTGTCGGAAGATCTTGGGGCTGGAGCTTCTCGCCGGAGTACATAGACAAAGCCGTCTGCCCAAGGCCCGGCACCAATATGTATCGACGAATCCATGTGTAGGTGTGGCCATTCTCCTCCGTCACGAAACTGATCACCGTATTCCCATCCGTACTCCGGAACGTGCCGTCCGCAGAATATTCGTAGATCTCCGCTGGATTATTGGGCAACTTCTCATAAGTGACGGACATGACGCCGCCTTCTGTAATTGTGATGTTTGCCGTTGTATTGGACGCTCCATAGATTCCCGAATACTGCAGAACGGACTTCGGCATATCGACCTTTACCGGCGCGCCGTACGACTTCTCAGGCCTGATTTCGGCAATTGTTCCTTTCTCCTTCAGCGCCTGAAGCAGAATTTCGTTCGCCAGAAGCTGATTGTACGTGCTGTTCCCGCCGGAAGTGACGACAGCTGCCGCCATGTCCTGCTCGGGAAGCATAACGAGCGATGCATGATAGAGTTGCGTGTCACCACCTTTGGTCAGCGCCTTTATCCCATATTCGCTAAAGGGATACAGATTGATGCTGTCCCAGCCGAGACCGTATCCGATCGAGCTGTCCGCATCGTCAGGCCACAAAGGCGTCTTGTACTCGTCTTGCGCCATGGCCGCAGCCGATTTGCCGGACAAGACTTCTTCCACTTCTCCCGTGAAAATTCGCGAGAATCGAGCCAAATCTTCCGCCGTTGAATAAATGCCTCCCGTTCCGATCACGTTGATCGTCTCGTTGGGAAGTTGTCCTGTGTAGGTAGGATAATAGAGTCCCGCCATCTTCGCTGTGTTCGGAGAATCGAGCGGCGTCTCCGTATTGGCCATACCCAGGGGTTCCGTAATATATCGATGGATGTAAGGGGCGAAATCCATGCCACTGACTCGCTCGACCAGAATCTGGGCCAGCGTAAATCCGTCATTGCAATAAACCGAATAAGCGCCAGGGTCCGCCTTCAAGGTCTGACCAGCCAGTTGCTTCAGCAATGTGTCGTAGACGTAAGTATCGTTATCTTCGAATAAAAAGGCGTCCATCAGCGACGATCCGTTTAGACCGGAAGAATGATTGAGCAGCATGCGCGGCGTAATCTGCTTGTAGCGTTCATCCTTCATCGTAAACTCGGGGATATACTGGACGACTGGCGTATCGAGATCGATTTTCCCTTGGTCGACCAACTGCATGACGGCAACTGTGGTAAACATTTTACTCGTTGAGCCGATCCCGTACATCGTGTCTATCGTGAGCGGCTTCTGTCCCTGCTCATCATTCTTGCCGGATTGGCCGGATACGACGATGTTGCCATGATCGATAATGGCGTACTGCACGCTGTTCGTGCCGTAAGTTTTTGTGAGGAGATCGGCCTTCTCCTTTGCATCTTTCCGGGTTACTTCGTAGGTGATCATAGCCTCGTTCGAAGGCGAGTCCATTGCCGCCGTTGACTCAGATGTATTCAGCGCCCCTGCTATGTTCTGCGTCTCTGCCGGTGCTTTATTGTCGTCGCAGGAGGCTAGCAGCAGACACGAAGAGAGCACAACTCCCATTATCCATCGTTTTTTCATCATTCGAACTCTCCTTCCGGAGTTTTAGTAGATATGAACAAAATTTGGTATATTTGTATATTAATAAAAAATTAGTATTTATGCAAAACTGCCCGTTAGCTGAAAAAAGGGCTGCCAATTGGCAACCCTTGCATTATTGAACTATCGTTCCCCGTTAGCTTAATCCCGAAATCCCTCGGCAGCCCGAGGGGTGATAGCCCCAATGCTTGAATATGGTGTTGTCTGATGGATACGCCATCTAGGAAACACTAACATTTCTTTTACGTAATTTCTTAAATACCGAGTATTCCTTATTGGACTTAATAAAACTTAATATCTTTTCGGCACATTCTGTTGGATTCATCTCTTCCGTATTTACTTCGAGGTCATATTCATCAAAGCAATATACTTTGCTAAACTGTGAAGCTGCTAGTCCAATCTGTCTATCTCCTCTTGTTTGCTCTCTTCTTATGAGTTCTTCTTTCGAGCATATTACACCTATAAATAACGTAGGCTGATCGAAAAATTGATCAAGAAACTCATTAAACCTCTTGTCATTGTCGATTACGGTATCTACTATTACATTAAAACCCATTTCTGATAACAATTTAATTGTCGAATGGTACACTGAGAATATGGAATCATCAAGTATTTGTGAGACAACTTGATGATCTATTTCTCTTGTAGGTTCATCTGGAAATTTATTATTAATAAAATCATTGTAATTATTAAAAAAATCATCAATTGATAAATGATAAAAAAGAATCTCTTTCTGATTTTTCAGTTCAGTCGATATGGAGGTCTTTCCGGAACTTGAAGTTCCATTTAGAAAAACTAATATCCCTTGCTTCAATTTAATCATCCCTTCAAAAAATAATCATTGCGTATCTTTCAGATAACGTTATATTCACAAAGTTCATAAAATTATCCAACTCAGAAAATATTCGAGAAACGATTGAATTATCCTCCCTCTATGGAGAATCACCTTACTCTTAAATACTCCCATTTTCTTAGAATTTGGAGATCCGGATAAAATTTCATTTGGGCATTTTAGTTTGAATTCTGCCAAAAAGCAATGCATCATAATAATTGTCTTCTATAAAATAGTGATCTTTTAATCGTCCCTCTAGCTCATACCCGTTCTTTTTAAGTATACGGGCAGAGCCAATATTTGCATCAACTACACTGGCATACAATTTGTTAAGATTTAGTGACTCAAATGCGAAATCACTCATTAAAGCAACGCTCTCAGAGCCATAACCCTTGCCCCAATGTTCTTTATGAAAAACATAACCAATTTCAGCACGATTTGCTTTTTGGTCAAAATTGAAAATCATGGCGGTCCCTATAATTGCCTGGGTTGATTTTAGAACAATGGAGGCATATAGATGAGTACCTGCTGACTCACGTTTTAACATTGTTTCAACGTACTCACGAGTTTCATCCACGGTATCCATTAAATTCCAGCCAATAAAACGTGAAACCTCCTCATCTGAGGCATAATTATGTATCTCCCTAGTATCATTTGTACTTAGTGATTTAAAATAAATATTTCTACCTTCCAATGAATGAAATAAACTTGTGTTCATCTTTTTTCCCCTTCCGTATTCTGCTCCCTCTTATTTTAGAGGAAATTATTAGTTTACTGGTATTATTCTCTAATTCTTTGGAAAGTAAATAGGCGAATAATCATTCGATTATTTTGTAGTATTTATCATTACGGTTTTTGTTTTGTCGTCCCAATCAATCGTAACGCCGAATGATTCTCCTATAAATCTTACAGGCACGAAGGTTTTGTCGTTGATTATTTTAGGTGGACTATCCAGTCGAATGATTTGCCCATTTTTAAATGCTAAATCGTTCCCTATTGTTAGATTAATTATATTCTTTCCTTTTGTCATTGTCAGGGTGGATGTATTCTGATCCCATTGCACATCTGCTCCGATCAACTCGCTAATTTTGCGAAGTGGTACCATAATACGGTCATTAATCTCAATTGGAGGTTGTTCAAAATCCAATATTTTCTCATTTAATTTTACTGTTATCGGATCGCTTTGTAGAATCTCGGTATCATAGCTTTTTATCCATACCGGCTCCGTTCTGGTCCCTTCTGTACCATCTCCAACGTAATTAATTCCCCAAGACCAGAGTGTTCCGTCTACACGGAGAGCCATAGATCGAAACCCTATCGAGGATGCAGCTATTTTCGTAATTTTCTTTAGTCCTTTTACCTGAACAGGCACATTACTATGTTCATAAGAGCCAATTCCTAACTGACCTCCACCATTTTGACCATTTGCCCATACCGTTCCATCTTCCTTTAAGTAAAGGGGTCCTGCTATACTTGCAGATAGCGATACAACATCTTTTATTCCTTGTATTTGTATGGGCGATTGTCGATCTATAAAAGTTCCATCCCCTAGTTGTCCACGCGAGTTGGAACCCCATGCCCAAACCGTTCCATCCTCTTTCAAAGCGAAGTTAGCTTCGTAACTTGCTGCAATAGCTTTTATGTTACTCAACTCTTTAAATTGAAAAGTTTGGAATTTTTCCGTTGTCCAAACGGTTCCATCTTTTTTTAATACCAAAAGATTATCATACCCTAATGCAATAGCTGCAACGTTCGTAAATCGTTTAACCTCAAAAGGAAATGATTGGTTTCCTACACTGTCGCCAATGACATGTATATCGCCCCAACCCCAAAGCGTTCCGTCTTCCTTAATCGCATAACTTCCTAATCGGTTTGCTGCAATCGCAATAACATTCGATAAACCTTTAACTTTTACAGCAAACAGGCGATTATTATCAATCCTAGATTCATTAGATATATCATAAATTGATTGGGTCCCATCCCCAATTTGTCCAACTTCATTAAATCCCCATGCCCAGACGGTTCCGTCCTTCTTTAATGCAAGAGCATGATCTGAGCCTACTGCAACAGAAATCACGTTATTCAATCCTTTAACTTGGAGTGGTATTTTGGTATTTACTGCCTGATCTCCGCTTTCTCCGTTTCCAAACAGTCCATAATAATTGTTCATCCCCCAAGCCCACACTGTTCCATCTTGTTTAACAGCCATACTAACTGTGCTGCCTACTGCAATCTCTTTCCAGGCAACCTTGGTATTACTTATCTCTGAAGAGGTTTCCGCATGAGTAATAATTGTACGATTAAACAGCGTGAAAAAAAATAATATAAAAAGAAGAGTACATCTTGTAATAAGAGATAGTTTACGAATCATACTGTATTCATCTCCCTAAATATAGTTTCAAATATTTTTGACAATGCTTTTCCTCCTATAATTTTGATTTCGGCTTTATCTCTCAAATTCCTTTATGTGAAATATAAACCTATCAAAGTATCCATTGTATTCATAGTCTACTTCTAAAGAAAAATGGAATAATAAGCATAATGTTAAGTGTGGACCAAGTAATATTGTATCGGCAACCGGATCAAGTTCTTGACATAGTCAAATATCAAGAACTTGATTCGATAACTAAAAGGCAAATGTGGAATATACTGCTTTGTGACACTCATGGAGTTCGAACAAACACAAAGAAGCCATTCTCTAAAGTGAATGGCTTCTTTGTGTTGTATAGAAGTAAACTTCGCGCTCATTCAGGACAACGTACTCGCTTCTGTTCGAGCTCTGAAGTTGAGTTGAGGTCGAATCTGTATTCGGGCATATTCGCCGCTTAGTAATAACGAGACGGCTCGCTCGCCAATTGCAGTCTGATAATAATCTACACTCGGGAAACCTAATATTTCACTTATTGACGTATTCTCCTCGCCAATAATCTTGAAATCTTGCGGGTAAACTATAGTCGTGCTTCTGGGCGGAAGCTATAATTCCTGCAGCGACTTCATGACCATTCGTAAAAATCGCATCCTGGACGAACTAAACAGCCCGTTAGAGCTCAATCTCCAAGGCTACACAATGACTGTAATTCATTTAGAAGGTGGATGTCTGCTTAATAGGAGACCATTGGATATGTGGAACTTGTTCGTTATTAACCGTAACCGTTCCTACACAAATATCAGTTTGTGCAGGATTATCTAAGTAATGTTGGATTGTAAACCTGATAGCTTTTGAAGTTTTTAGATTTAATAGTTCATTTTTATGAATCCAAAACAATTCTCCCTCGTCAGAAGGAACAAAATTTCTATGTGTTGTCTCTCCAAAATAAACGTACTGTTGCCTGATTTCACCGTCACTATTTTCTATTAAGATGTACTTAAGTGAAAAATTTTCTATTTCGTTCTCCTTAAAGCCGGTTTCCTCTTCAATCTCCCTATAGCTTGCCTTCATCGGGAAGTTCAGTTCTTCATACTCGAGATGCCCACCAATACCTCCCCAAAACTCAAAATTAAATAGCTTGCTCCGAGCTTTCTTCATCATTAAAATGTGCTCTTGATTAATTAAAAATGCTGTTGCCATTTGTCTGACTTCCACAACATCGTCCTCCGTTAGAATAATCCTTGTCTTAAGTTAGTTTATCTTATCTTGCACAAAATGGGAATGACTTCCACGTTATTCTGCCCGTTAGCTTAACCCCAACTAAACTGCTCAAAGATACTTGAGGTCCATTTGCTATGGTTTTCTGCAATGAACTGCTCCGCCTGTATGAGCTTATCCACAAGCTCCTGTTTCGTTAAATTCATGTATTTATGACGAAGGTGTATAAGATCACGATTAGGGCTAATACGTCTTAGATGTTTGTCAGAAAGCCAGCCCGACTCACATATGCGACCGTGCTGGCTTTCTTGCTTATATCAAGTTCAGTACAAATACTCAGCCACACATTTCTGCATCCTCTAATCCACCATCCACAGAGCCGCTTACTACTATGCTATGTCCCCAGAAAATGTCGCCATCATCTAACCAAAATTCCATTTCTCCTTCAGGCATAGCACTTATACTCCTCACAGAAATACGGGTCATGAATTCTTCTTTGGTTAGCTCATCCTCATCTTCGTCAATCCAATTCTCATTTTTAAGTTCCAGTAGCTGCTCGGCAGCAAATTTACGTACTTTATTGTCCCATTCTGATACATTATTCATTATTTCATAACATGTTCTAAGGCCCTCTGCAATTTCTTCATCTGTTCCATTATCGAAAGTTAGGTTTACGGACCGTCCCTGCCAATCCACTTTCTTTTCAAAAGTATCTACCCGCTTGTCCAATGCAAATGTTCCTAGTACCCGATCTTCATAATCGACAGGTTTCATCTGTACTTCGAGTATCGGTTGTAGCATACTATCCTCCACTACTACCGGCAAATCAATGAGCAAGAACTGATCTTCCTTCTGACGTACTTTAGCCTTAATGATGGTGTTTGCTTTGGCACACTCGCGAAGCTTGGTCAAATATGCATCATCTGCTTTGGTAACCAATCTACAGGTTCCGGTGTAAATGGTTCTATCTCCATCCAATCGCCATGCTGTCAGCTGTATAGAAGCCGTCCAGTATTCCGCCTGCGGCACTTTGCCACCACCAAATCCTAGTGCACCTGTTACCGCTACAATCTCCATATGCGCTTCATCAAATTCTTTTTCATAATCAATGACTTCCTGTGTACGTATCATCGCATTTCCTCCAAGTATCATTACTATTTTTCTGGCGCAAGCACAACCAAATGGCCGGTCATTAGATCTTCAAGAGCGCTCCCATCGTTTAGCGCATTATCTGAGATCCGTCAGGAAACATGGTTATAACTTCATTCGAGTAGGTCACTTCTTTAATGATCAATCGGCAGTCTAGTATTATATCGACTGAATGGATATTCTTGTTAAGCGAACGATCAATCAAGCCGTTGAAGATGGGTGTGTATTAATGTGTATCATTACTTGGAATCCGCCTTTCCCGGTCTTGTTAATGGGGCTGATTGAAAGGTGATGATTCGCAAGTTATTTAACACTAAAAAAAGCCCAAGCGTTGTTTCCGCTTGAGCTTTGTCTTGCAATATTATCGGTAAATGCGGCTCTTTAAATGCAAATTGTCACTTTTAACACTTTTTATTAAAACAGTTATTGCATTTATTCTACACTAAAGCTTTTGGCCCATTCAGCAACCCTTCGACTACTTTCTTCTTCTGACAAATCCTCAATCCTAGTCATAATAGACCATCTTACTCCAAAAGGATCCAATATACTTCCGAATCGATCACCTGAAACAAAGTTTACAACCGGTTCCCTTACTTTTGCTCCTCTTGCTACCGCATTTTCAATTACCTGATCAACATTAATTACGTAAATTCCTAAAGAATAACACGCATTGTCTTCATCTGGCGGCAAGACCAATTTATATGCCGGATTCGCTGCTCCCAGCTGCAAAAAACCATTTCCAAAATCTAATTCCGCATGAACAATTATTTTATTGCCATTTCCATCAGGATATTCAGTAATATCCTTAACCCTTGCATTGAAAACAGTTTTATAGAACTCTATTGCTTCAGAAGGATTCTTCACTGTTATAAATGGGGTAATAGATGTACAGCCGTTGGGTGTTCCATTCTTTGTATATTTACCTGACACTCCCATATATTTTATGCTTTCAGTCATTTTTATTCCTCCTTTAAATGATCATAACATATCAATTTTATGCTTAAACCTTCATTGGATTGAATTCATCAACTCATAGAAATATCGGGATTCATGTGTCTTATTCAGATTGTACCAGGCATCTAATGTTTCTGAAGAAAACACACCCAGAGCTTTCAAGACGTGTACAGAAAATTCCAATGGAGCTACTCCTGATGCCGTGATCAGTTTTCCATCAGTTACAACAGACTCCGTTTTGTAATACTTTTCGCCCGTATAATTGGGACAGGTCATTTTAAGGTATTCCAGATCATTGCTTGTATGCAGGCGTGAATTCAGTAGTCCCGTCTGGGCAAGTCCCATTGTCGCACCACAAATCGCAGCAACCAATATACCTTCCTTTAAACACCTCTGTGCGAATTTTAAAATGGGTTGGTGAATTGTTTCTGTCCATGTATCTCCACCGGGTAAAATCAATGTATCAGTGCTTTCCATGCTGCACTCATCCAGTTTGATGTCAGGCAGAATTTTCAATCCGCCCATAGTAGTTATAGGAGTCTTGTCAATACCCACGGTAACTATTTTTGATGGGGCTAACCCCTTTCTATAATATCTTCCCGAGTTCAGTTCGGCAGTTAAGTAACCTATTTCCCAGTCTGCCATTGTGTCAAACACATATAGATATACCGTATTATTCATTTGCAAGTTCTCCTTATTTTACAATTCATCAAGTAATACCAACCATCCATCGGTAATCAATGACTATCATCATTATAAAACAGCTTCACTGACATCTGCTGTCAGTGAAGCTGTCAAAGCTGATAATATTCCAATAACTCCGACGCAACAGCAACAAGTTTATCCTTCAAACTCTGTGGTTCGATTACTTGAATGGATTTCCCGTAGGATAAAAGAAAATAAGGGACATATTTATGAATTGATTTGTCCTCTATTAAAAAGATCGCTTGATTTGATGTCCGCTCTTTCAGATGATGCCCCAAAAACCAATGCAAGCATAAGTCATCGAGTGCCTCTGACCTGCCTCCGATAATCATAGAAATTAAGCCGTCCTTGCCCACTAAATCAGGTACCAGATTGTGCATAAAAAATTCACGGGCCGAAAAATCATCAGGACGCTTAAATATGATTGGAGTACGCTTGATTTGTAGAATCCGATCTGCCCGAAAGCTGCGAATCTCATTCCTTAGGTGACAAAAAGCAACTGTATACCATTTATTGTTCCAGTAAACCATTCCATAAGGGTCTATTACCCTATTCTTGGTTTGTTCTTCACGGCTAGTGCGATAATCAATTTCTACAGAGAATTCGTTTGCTACAGCCTGCTCGAGTTCAGCCAATACCGACTGAACAGAAGGGTCTCCCATGGGGTTTATAACTTCAAATCCTGCTAAATGACGGCTAAGTATACTTTCCTGCTCCTGATTCGAATACAATTTCAATTTTGATGTCGCATTGCCTAATGACTCACTCAAAGGGTGCCCGGCTTCTTTTGCAAAAACAGCAGCATGAAGAAGTGCCTTTTTTTCTTCCATATCGAATAGCAGAGGTGCTCTGATATTATTATTCAGCAGGCTATACCCGCCATTATGACCTGCGTCGGATATTATAGGCACTCCACTGGCACATAGTGCATCCATATACCGATAAACTGTCCTTATATTTATTTCTAACTTATCGGATATTTGTTTTGCGGTCATTTTCACGCCCGAATTCAGCATCCACAGAATTGCCAGCATATTATCGTTTTTCGGCATAACATGTACCCTCATTTTTTAATCCGATTATCTTAACCGCATTCTCTTTGATCTTTGTAACCATCTCTACTAGTCTTCTTTGCTTCGTGCCATCGAACAGCTTGATAAAACTCTGTGGTTTATCAAAAGGTGGTTTTGTAAGTTCAGATACATTATCAATATAGCCATTCTGTACAATGTAATGAAAGCAAACAACGGCAAAGAACAAGGGGGAAGATTATAATCATATGACAGGCACATAGTAGTCCAGCTCACAATAATCATCTGTACAAAGGCTCCAATCTACATATTCATAATGGAAGTGGTTCTCCCAATCGATTGGCTTGTCCTTTGTTAAAAAATCGTCTTTGAAATTCCAAAAATCTAGCAAATGCTTCCACGTTAACTCCTCCGGAGGAAAAAATCCAATAAAGCGAAAAACCGTATAGCTGAAAGCGGGAACCACAAGCCGCTTCATGTCTGCTGGCAGATCGGTCTCTTCTCCAATCTCCACACCTGATAAGTAATAGGTATATTGACCTTTTTCTTCCCCCCAGAAGGTGTAGCCGTAATAAACCTCTGGTTTGATAGGTCGTGTGATTCTCGCTCTGTGTCTATGAAAAAAATCAACGGCTAGACTCGTGGCCTTAAACTCCTCAAGATTCTCTCTAATACTTACCTGATGCAACAAACCTCCAAGCTCAAAGGCGGGCCTAAAGACATGAAACGGCTTTACGATCAGTGCTTGATCCAGTTCGATCAGGAGTGAGGGATCAGCCTTTGGTGTGATTTGAACATGGCAAGGGCTTCTCCGATATTCAGAAGGAGACAAGCCGAAATCTTCTTTGAAGGCTCTTGTAAAAGATTGCTCATATTCAAAGCCATATTTTTCCGCGATAGTCCCAATCCGTCCATCCGTATGCAGCAGCTCGTACAAGCTTTCCGTCAGCTTCCGTGAACGTGCATATTCCATAATGCCCTTGCCGGTCAAGGATTTAAATATCCGTTGAAGATGGTACTTGGATAAATACACATGCCCGGATATATCCTCCATCGTTAGCCGATTGTGAATATGCTCCTCAATATAATCAACGGTATGCTGAATATGATGTATCCTGGTATTCTCTTTCAGGTTTTCCACCCCAATCCCGCTCAATCGCCTGCTAGCGGATTCATTTCTCGATTCCTGATATATAGCCTTCCAATTTCGGAAGCTGATAGGAGATCTCCGCAAATAGCACGATTTGTTAAGGCTTTTTTACTCCATCTTCAGTATAATCGAGAAAATCAGCAAATACATACTTAAAAAACAAAAACATGCAAAGGATGACGGATATGGATCAGCAAACAATCAGACGGCATATCGAAGAAGGCGGTACTTTTTATCTAGACATTTTGGGGAAATCAGAACACATGGAGACCGAACAGCTCCCACATTACACGATCATCCGTCCTAAAAAGGGACAGCATGGCGGGACGTCCATTTATAATATTCAAATTGAGCATCTGCCAGAAACTGAAGCGCTCCGCATTGTTCAGGAGATCAAAAATTATAATGAGCATATCTTCTGGGGAATGTATCCCTCTGAGCAATTGCTCCAGTATGTTGGGGAGGGCGAGCCTAGACCGGAGCCATTGCCAGAGCCTAACGAGGAGGAAGCGGGGATGGCTCTGCTTGCTGCGGAGAAGCCAGATTATCCTGCGGTAGCCAAAGAGATCACCGTCAACAAGGTTAACAATGCCGAGGATTTCAAGCTATGGGCGCTATTGAACAACTTTGTGATTCACCAGGGTTATCCGATTATCCATCCCGAACACCATTACCCTGTATGTCAAGAAGGTATTCTTTCGTGCTTTAATGTATACGATCAAGGAATACTGGCAGGGGTATCCTCTCTCTTAAATCATAACGGTATCTTTTCTCTGGAGTTTGTTGCTGTGTCAGGCGCCTTCAGAAGAAGAGGAGTTGCTACCGCTGCAATCATTGCTGCAGTTGAGGATGCCATTGCTCAAGGTGCTGAGCTTATTACCGTAAGAGCGATTGGGAAAAACAAATATCTGCTGCCAAAGCTTGGATTCCGCATTTATTAGAAATTCATCCAACAGTTAATCACGCTACGATTGCCCCTTACGCAATGTACAAGCCAATCGTAGTATGAGGCCTCCATATCTTTTCACAACTAGCCGAAGCGAACTTCAAAACTAGCTCCATTAGCAAGTAATATTGATCGACGAGCAACATACAAGGCCGATTTGTATCGACCTTCATCAAGTGCAAATAATCCGGCATCCCTCAGTTCTGATTAAAACGAGGACGCGAATCGCTCGCGTCCCCAACTTCCGTCCTATACTCAAACCTCTTTGTTCAAAATTAATAAAGCCCTGCTAAATCACACCCCCTCAACCCGCATTCCACCGTTACCCGTATGAATATAGTCTTGCTAAAAAAAGAGAAATGACAGAGGAAATGTAGGAGTAACAAGGGTTTCGAATTCTGCGGCATACTGTCTTATCCTCATTTCATTTGCTCAGGCAAATGAAAAACCGAGCGAACTCAGGAACTTTACCCTGGATTGCACTCGGCTATTTTTGTTCCTTTTGTAGACTTTACGCAGGCTTTATGCAGGTTTGAAGTTGGGCGGTTTCTGATTCCTTTCTCAGTCACTTACCCAGTTTGGCAGGACTTTATTAATTTGCTACACTCTTATAAACCAAGGCACAAACTGCCTCCACATGCACCGTATGCGGGAACATACTCCTCTGGGACTTGATCTGTTACAATCCGTAGAATCCTTGATTTAACGGGATTTTTATCAATGGGCTTCCATTCTGGAAGGCATCATTCCGATCGTTTCTGTTGATGTTTTACATCAATTTTACATCAACTTGTTTCGAACGCATATCGCGATACATCCTTGAATGGGTGAGTTGACCCCATATAGTATAAAATATAGGTATCCTGATGTTTGAGAATCTGTGGATTATGGGTGCTTCTTCCATCCCAGTATTCCGCTCCTCTGCTAAGCAGCATGTTTTACTTCTCCTTGTTACAATTTTCTACTAGATTTTCAAAGTTATATCCATACAGGAAGAACAGCGTATCCAGCATATCCTCATCACTATGCGGTTTTAAGCTGTATTTCTTTTCTCCAATTCGTTTCATGCCTTGATGTTCATAAAAACCATAATTACAGGTGCTGTCTGTGTACAGATAGAAATTTCTGATGCTCTGTGATTTCATATAAACCAGCAACCGATTAAAAAGCTCCTTGCCGATTCCTGTTCCTCGCTGGTCTGAACCCACGGCAAAAAAAGCAAGCTCTCCATCAAAGTCTTGTCCACTCTCGGCAAGTAATGCTTGATCC
>NZ_JBFULK010000032.1:0-15663 GCF_056400365.1 Paenibacillus sp. P5_B5 | reverse complement strand
TTTGACCGCCTTCAGTTTGAATTCTTCTGTATATGTTTGAAATGATTGTCCTTTTTTAGCCATAAAAATATCCCCTCCAAGAGTCACTCCCAACCCTCATGATAACATGACGGTTTTTTTTGAGTGTCTACTTAAAGGGGATAATACCAAATTAGCGGGTTTTTTGCATGCAGAACTCAATATAATAAAACAGCGGCTGTCTATCGTTATATATTTTGAAACAGGAAGTCTTATGTACCTCAACAGGGGTATTGAAGCATTGGCCTCGCGGTAGGTACTCCTATAGCTAAGCAGGATTTACTAGTCACATAATGTTATAATATCATCAACAATATGATCATTACTTCAAAGTTTACAAACGACAACGGACACAGTATAGAGGAGATATAAGGATTAATCGAGGGGATGAAGGAATGGATATGATAACGACAAGGCAACGTATCCTGATGGAGGCAGAAAAACAATTTATAGCGCTCGGGATCGCAAATGCACAAATGAAGGATATTGCATCAGCCGTTAACATTAATAGAAGAACACTGTATCGTTATTTCCCCACGAAAGATGAATTGGCTTTTGAGATCGAAATCCTGGTAATGAAACAAATACAGGACTATCTCATATTAGATATCGGGGATACGATCGGCAAAACCGGTTTTGAAAAAGTAAAAGCGTACTTCTTTCAGGTTGATCTAGATAAAGTCAAAGAACAGATTAAATTCACAGCAGAGTTCGATAGGTATTTTCAGGACAATTACCCGAATCCAGAGCTGGAACAATCGTTTATTGAAGCTTTAAATCCCGATCGGGACCCGCTGTTCCAATATATTCGCGAAGGGGTGACAGATGGCTCAATTCGTAACGATCTGACGGTCGAAGAGCTGTACCACTTTATTAGCCACAGCTTTATCTCCCTCTTCCAACGGCTGATTCTGAGAGAGAACCACTTGAAGTATGAATATTGCGATAATATTGATTTTCACAAATCGTTTCGGAGTATTATATTAAGCGGAATACAGCGCACATGAAAACCGGAGTTTATCAACTTCGATTTCATGTGCGCTGGCATGGAGGTTATTCAATAGTTATGGAGTTAGAATGACCCTTACGACTCCGCAATACGGGGTTGCCCAGAAAGCTCCGAACACGGCTTCATCTCCATTTCGGGTTCGCGTGGGTACAAATTCACCCGATTCGGTCAAATAACCTTCCTCTACGGTAAGATAGTCCACAGGAGTTGATACTAACGACATTTTCATAGCATCCAACCATCCAGGTCCTGACCCGGGAACCATAAAGAGATGGAAGTTACCGGCCAAGTAAAATTCTTGCGGTCCGGCTTCAATGATAAGCCCGTGTTTAGGTCGTCCTGCAGTCAACTGAGGATTACGGGAATGTCTATGGTCCTTGTGATCGCTCAATGGGCCCATATCGATAAAAGGCACTGCTCCGATGTATTGTTCGAATTCAAAACTCTGATTCATTTGATAATCCTCTTCTACGACGGCATGAATTTTGCCTGTACCTCGATACTTCTGAAGCAACGGCAATAAACTCATTACGCTTCGGAAGCTTTCGGCGAATAATACGGCATCTTCCACCAGATTGCCTTCCATATCCAGGATGCTGTCTACGCCAAAACAAAAATAACCGATCGCGTCGTAATCAGCCAACGCCCGAAGCATATTTCGCGCATTAAGCCCGTCCGTGCCGGATTCCGGAACAAACAAAGGATTGTCAGACCGACAATAATCTTCGCACACAATCCTGTAGTCACTATAATTAACAGAGTAAATATCCGGTGCGATCAGATCCAGATGAGGCGCTGTAAATTTCCAAATGTCTAACGTGTTTCTGGTAGGCCCGCCGGAGGGATAGAATCCCGGAATCGGCCATCCCGGAAAAGAGATCCATGTATTAACATACAACGGGATATTGTATACCGCGCGGCCTTCTGCAGCGATATGATCAATATATTTGGCAATTGACCAAGCCGTGCAGAACTCGCCGCCCCTGGCGCCAAGAACGTCCTCCCAACCCCCTTGATCTTTAAAACCGTTTTTCTTCCAGGCTTCCCAAGCATGACCTTTCCCTAACCCCTTCACATGTTCGAGGAGTTCAGAAGGTACAGCCCCGGATAATGCGGCATTTGCCTCAGGTCCATAATCCCTGTCACAGCCAAGAATCCCCGGTTCATTCTCCACTTGTACCGCAATAACCGTCTCCGTGTCGCCATCAGCTTCTTTCAGATGCTTCATCAAAGCGCTGAACGCTCTTGTATCCGCCTGCAGCGCTTCTTCGCAAAAAGCCGAAAGTATATTCATAGGGACGCTGTCGCTGCGAAGCACCCTGAAAAATCGCTGTTTGTCTGTCTTTACCCAGCCAGGACAATAACGCATCTCGCCATTCTTCCAAGTTGCAAACCATAATACGATAAGGTGCAAGTCATTCTTCCGACACTCTTCCAGTAGCATGTCTACCGAAGAAAAATCAAATTGCCCCTCCTGCGGCTCAACCTTATCCCAATATACCGGGGCTTCCAGCGTATTGCCTCCCAATGCCTTGACACCAGCAATAGCAGATGCCAATTCTTCCGCGGTGTAGGCGCTGGAATTTTTGGATTGGCCTCCCATCGGCATGAATGGTTTACCCTTTACTTTAAACATACAATCCTCTCCTGTTCTTATATTGAAATGGGGTAAATCCGAATTTCAACTTCAACGTAGAGATTCCCATGATGATGCCAATAATCGTAACGCCCATAAACACATTACCTTGCGGGATCACCACATGAATACCCGATTCTTCTGGCGGCAAATAAAAATAGATGAGTCATGTTCCCATGATTCCGTGCAGAATCAATCGCCACACGTGTGGCATGTAATAATTGTACAATATTGGTAATAATGACGTCAAGATCCTTGACATGCCCTAAACTATAAAATAAACGAAAGAGACGATGAATGTACTTGGGTGAAGACTAATAGTTTTTTTTGAGGTCGGGGAGGATGAAATCGAAATGGCAGCAAATTGGTGGTTGGCTCTCATTATTATGGTTGTGTTAAACGGAATTGTGGCTTGGACTTTGTTCATGCATCATGAGCCCGTAAGCCGAAGGGCCCGAAAGTGGTTTTATATTGTCGTGAATGTTATTGGGCTCATTCTCGCTGTCTCTCAATTTTTCTGGATGGATTTTTAGACTTCATTATAACAGTGACAAATCAAATAAGTTGATAATTTGAATTTTTTTTGAAATTAATAGAGCGGAAATATCCATTTTATGGTATGTTATCTTAGTAATGGATGTCATTTATATAGGGGCTGCTCGAGGATGGTAAGGAATGCGAAGGAGAAAGAACGGACGATATTTGATCATACTGGAAATACAATCAAGACAGAGGATCGAGAGATTTCAATAATTTCTAAATACGAGGAACCACTGGTTGTCTTATTAGGAAATGTGCTTAGTGACGAGGAATGTGATGAGCTTATAGAACTGTCTAAGGAACGATTGAAACAATCTAGAATTGGAGAAGATCGTGCGTTTAATGAAATTAGAACGAGCAGCGGGGTGTTCTGTGAGGAGAATGAAACCGTTACACGAATCGAGAAGCGAATCTCTCAAATTATGAATATCTCCATTGAGCATGGTGATGGCTTGCAAGTTTTGCAATACACCCCCGGTCAAGAGTATAAGTCCCATTATGATTTCTTTGCAGAGACAAGTCGTGCAAGTGCTAACAATCGAATTAGTACGCTCGTGATGTATTTGAATAATGTGGAGGAAGGCGGAGAAACGGTGTTTCCAAAGCTTAATCTTTCTGTTATCCCTAACAAAGGAATGGCGGTCTACTTCGAATATTTTTATAGTAATCATGAATTAAATGAGCTTACGCTGCATGCAGGTTCACCAGTGATCAAAGGGGAAAAATGGGTGGCAACAATGTGGATGAGAAGACAAAGCTTTCGGGTGTCATAGAGGAATTATTTTGTTGTGTTCTATTTAAAAACAATGTCGCAATCAATGGAAAAGTAGTTAGTGTGGCTACACCCGTAGAAGCTTATGTCGAGTGATCTTCGGACAGGGGTTCGACTCCCCTCGCCTCCACCAAACCATGAAAAAGAGCACCGTATTAGGTGCTCTTTTTGCGTTCTAATTGATCAACGAAGAATAAACATTTTCAAGGTAAGCAGTAGAAACATGTTCCGCTTCTTCTTTTAAAACGAGTACATCAGAATGTTGACGCAAGCTTTGATAGAGGTGGATAGTGCTTTTTAACGCATGGTAGCAACTCTCGAAACTGTGTATTGGGATCGTCCTTTTTAGTTCATCTATTTCAATGGTTCCAAACTGTTCCAGCTTTCTAACGCCTCTAGGGAGTTGACCATTACGCATGGAAACCAAAGGACCTATTACAGCACTGCGAATAAATGTAATATGGTCGATCAATTCAAACCATTCTCCTCTTCCTAGCTTCGTGGCGCCGTAATGGATCCAGACCCAGAATCGGTCCTCTATCCATTGTGCATTTGGGTATGGATGTGAGGGAGAGGTTTCTTTAAGAATTTTACTGATTTCCTGATCTTTTTCCCATAAAATAAGCGGGTTTTCAATCCGTATATCAAGCTCTTGCAATGTAACGAATTTAAGATCGACATGCAGAGGCTCTGGTCCGTATAAGCAAATAACCACACGAGGTTCACCAACATGTTCACCTGTGAATCCAGAAAGCAACTTTCCTAATCCTTCTGCAATGTGAAGCCGTTGATTCATGATTTGCTCCTGGTAGGCTGAGTCATAAACGATGATAAGGTCTAAATCGCTATACTCATCCATGGTATTCGTCATCATGGAACCGCCAGCAAGGAGGCCCCAAAGTCGTTGATCTTGACTGAGTCTTTCCTTT
This sequence comes from Paenibacillus sp. P5_B5, assembly GCF_056400365.1. Taxonomy (NCBI): domain Bacteria; kingdom Bacillati; phylum Bacillota; class Bacilli; order Caryophanales; family Paenibacillaceae; genus Paenibacillus; species Paenibacillus sp. P5_B5. Next base: position 10,759 of record NZ_JBFULK010000032.1, on the reverse strand, counting down.
GCTTGATATATGAATCGTTCGTGCACAGGTAAAAGCATATAAAGCACCCCTTATAATATGACCCATAAAAATGGGTATTACGCCAAATTATCATCTCTAATGGTCTTTGTCAATTATAAACGTGGCGCTGCTCGAGTGACATCAAATCTGTGACATCACCCGTAGAAACCTGTGTGGCGTGATCTTCGGACAGGGGTTCAGTCCAAGCGGACTGGAGCGAAGCGGAGGGAGTACGGAGTTTTTATATCCAACCTCTAATATCTTCGGCCGAGGATAGGCATTGTAAGCAAGTAAGATGAAGATATGAACATTCCCCTCGATGTATGCTTCAAGGTTAAGAAACTTTAAGAATTATATAGTCAATCTATTAAGCTTCTTCCTGTAGTATTGTTTTCTGTAATCTACAGAAACAAAGGAGGAAAATACAGATTGGAGGCAAGCAGCAAAGTAAAAAAAGGAATCCTATTCACTACAATTGGTTTAATTTTAGTTACGGCTCTGTATATTTTAAAAGGATACTTGGACGGAGCTTTTCGATCTGTTGGAGCATTTGAAGAATTTATCAGGCAAACTGGTTTGTGGGGTCCTGTTATTCTGACACTCATCCAAGCCTTCCAGGTAGTAGTTCCAGTCCTTCCGGGATTTTTGGGATGCGCTGTAGGAGCTATAGTGTTTGGACCTGTTGGAGGATTTATTTGTAATTATATTGGAATCAGTGCAGGGTCTATTATCGCTTTTTACCTTGCCAGAAAATACGGCGTTAAATTTGTAAAAAATATAATTGCAGAAGATAAATATGAGAAGTACGCCAGTTGGATCGGCAACAAAAAGAGTTATTCACTTGTGCTTTGGTTAATGATCTTATTGCCTTTTGCACCAGACGATTTTTTCTGTTATTTTTCAGGTCTGACCAAGATGAGCGCCAAAAAATTCACATGGATTATCATTACCGCAAAGCCATGGTGTATTTTACTGTATAGTCTATTTTTCGGTTATTTCGCATTGAACTAAGGAGGATCATATGATTGGATATTATAATTACACAGTAGTGCTTACTTATTTAGGGATGCTTTTTTCTTTTACTGGGATCATTAATGCAATGAATGGAGAGTTGAAAGTCGCGCTTGTCTGCCTTATGCTTTCCGGAATTTGTGATATGTTTGATGGAAAGATTGCCAGCACAAGGAACAGGACAAGCTCGGAAAAGCGCTTTGGAATCCAGATTGATTCTTTAAGCGATTTCCTTAGTTTTGGTGTGTTGCCTGCGGTCATTGGATATTGCCTTAACCCGGCAAGCAAGAGCTACCTTTATTTCGCATGCATTTATGTATTGGCTGCCTTGATTCGACTTGCCTATTTCAATGTTAATGAAGAAGAAAGACAGAAACATACTTCGGATGCAAGATCAACGTATCAGGGACTTCCAGTAACTACAGCCGCATTATTAATCCCTGCAATTTATGGGATAAGCTTAATTACGAATCTATCCTTCATCTATTCTTTCGGATTAGCTTGTATGGCGATCTGTTTTGTGCTTCCGGTAAAAATTAAAAAGCCACACATGAGAGGGAAATTTCTTATGGTAATTGCAGGAGTTGTAGAACTCACTTTCCTTTTAGTGTGAGTTTAATGATAAAATGACTGAATACAGTCGTTATCCTGATTTACCAAAGAGAAAGGTGATTATAATGGAAACAAAAAACATATTAATCGTTGACGATCACCCGGAAATCCGTGAGATACTCAGAGTTTTATTAAAAAGTGAAGGATACCATGTGATTGAGGCCGAAAACGGAATAGAAGCTTTGGAGCTGCTGAATCAATCGATTGACCTTGTTATTTTAGACATTATGATGCCGGGGATATCGGGACTGAAAACCTGTGAGAAGATCAGAGAAGACTTTAATGTTCCAATTTTATTTCTGACTGCAAAAACACAGGACTCAGATAAGTCTATGGGACTTTTGATGGGTGGAGATGATTACCTTGCGAAGCCCTTTTCCCATTCTGAACTGACAGCAAGGGTAAAGGCATTACTGCGCAGGTATCATGTATATAAAGGAAAAGATACTGCCAGACAGGATAGTTATATATGCATAGATAACATGAAGATCAACAAGGACTTTAACGAGGTTTTTCTTGATGGAGAAGAAATAAATCTGACCGAAATTGAGTATCAGATATTCCGTTTAATGGCCAGAAATCCCAGAAGAATTTTTTCGGCTCAAAAGCTATACGAAACCGTATGGAACGAGCCTTATTTTTACAGCTCGAACGGAACCGTCATGGTGCATATTCGAAAACTGCGTTTAAAGTTGGAAAACGACCCGCAGAACCCAAAGCATATTGTTACAGTATGGGGGAAGGGGTATCGGATTGAATAAAAAAAGAACCTTTGTAGGAAAACTTCATTTGGAGCTGATCCTGGCAGCAACGGTTGCACTGGCGCTTGCTGCTTCATTTTTTGTTGCCATACAATATGCCTCAAGCTCTACTCTTGATTATTATTTTGAAGCCTCTGATTACTTGGATAAAAAGACCAATGAAGCAGCCTCAGAGCTTCAAAATTATATTACGGAAAATCAGCTGTCAGTTAAGGATACCGATCAAATTCTCAAATGGGTCAAGGAACAAAAGGTTGTTTTTGTAGGAATATCCGTTGATAATATCATTGTTTTTGATTCCTCCAAGTACAACACTCCTGAATACGAAAAGTATGCCATGGAAGAGGATATGCCCTGGTTTCAAAAGTACACGATGACTTTTTCGGATACAGAAGCGACCGCCTATGTTATGGGCTTTTTTGATTACCGAACCTATGTGAATTTTTTTTATGCAGAGGTGGTATTGTCTGTTATTCTGTTTATTATCATATTTACGCTGTTGATACGAAATAAGCTAAATTATATTACCCTACTAGAGAACGAAATCAAAATACTGGAGGGCGGAAATCTGCAGTACGTTATATCTGTAAAAGGAAATGATGAACTAACGTCCTTGGCAAACAGCCTCAATGATATGAGGTTATCGTTTATCAATCAAATGGAAACAGAGGAAAAAGCGCGACTTGCCAACAAGGAGTTAATTACCGCTCTTTCTCATGATCTTCGTACACCACTGACAACACAGACGGGTTATTTGGAAATCTTAAAAGAAAAACATTGGTCAACACAAGAGGAACACGATCGTTATGTAGAAAAATGTCTTGCCACCTGTAAGCAGATGAAACAAATGACAGATCGGTTATTTGAATACTTTGTGGCATTCAAAAGTGATATGGATGAACCAGAAAATGAGATGAAGGAATTTGATGGACTCGAACTGTTTATGCAGCTTATTTCTGAAAAAACCCTCCTTATGGAGGAGGAAGAGTTTTCTTTTGCAGTTTCAGTACCTGAGAAAGACTTTAAGGTTGAGGTATGCATAAGCTCCTTATTCCGTATTTTCGATAATATATTTTCCAATTTGAAGAAGTACGCCGATAAATCAGAAGATATACAGATATCCATAAAAGCAGATGAACACTGCTGCCTTATACAGTTTGATAATAAAATATATGAGCAGAGAGAAAAAATAGCAAGCACAAAAATAGGATTAGAAAATGTGAGAAAATTGATGGAACAGCAATTGGGAGAATTGATCCTACATGAAAATGATCAACGTTTTTCGTTGACGCTTAAATTTCCTATCGTTTATTAAAGGAAATCGACATGCTCACAGAAATACCAAGTCGTTTTGATAGGCTGAAAAGCTCGTCAAAGTGACTTTTTTTATAATATATGAAAGTATAAGTCGAAGCCGGAGCAACGGCTGTTATGCTTGTATTATAAAAGCATCTCCGCAAGACGATAAATGCCTTCTTTAATTGCTGCTTCATCTACTTTAGCAAAGCCCAGTACCCATCCTTTTCGATCGCTTTCCAAACAATAAGTGCTGAGTGGATAAACACGGATTCCTTTTTCGAGCGCTTGGTTCGTCACAGCTTCTTCGTCAAACGAGTCTTCAGCTTCAAGAAGCATATGCAATCCCGTTTCAACGCCGCTTAGTTTGAAGCGTTCACCTAGACCGGTCGCAAGGATGGCCTTCGTCATGGCTTCATGCCTGCGCCGATATACATTTCTGACTCTTCTCATATGGCGCATGAAATGACCGTGTTCGATAAAATGAGCAAGCGTTAATTGCTCCATAATCGGAAGATGGCGATAAGTTAACTCGTGGACTTGAGCAAGCTGACGAATGGCCACCTTTGGGCCAATGATCGCCGATATACGAATACCAGGAGCAACCATTTTGGAAAAACTCATCATATACAACGTATTCTGAGGTTGCTGGCTGAACAAAGTTGGGAGCGGGTCGCCGCGATATCGAAACTCGCTATCATAGTCATCCTCAACAATCCAGAATTGATGTTGAGCGGCCATGTGCAGTAATTGCTGCCTACGGGGTTCCGACATGATCACTCCAACTGCGCACTGGTGTGAAGGCGTAACAAAAGCTAGTTTGGATTGTGGATGAATAAGCTCTACTTGTATTCCGTATTCGTCGACAGGGACGGGAACAACATTCATCCGCCGATACTTCATCGCCATCCAGGCAGCGGGGAAGCCGGGATCCTCAACAGAAACTGTTTCTCCTTCACTTAAAAGCGCTTGGGCGATCAAATCTATGCTATGCTGTGCGCCCGAAGTTAATATAATTTGATCGATATGCACGTGAACGCCTCGCTCAAGTAACAAATAACGTTGAATCTGTTCTCGCAGCGGTACGAAACCGTAGGCGTTGCCGTAAGCCCAACTGGCCAGGTCTGTTTCTGTGGAAGCTTGTAGAAACGATTGCCTCCAATTTCTTTGAAAATGTTCATCCAAATAAGGTTCGTGCGGACTAAAATCGATTTCCACACTTCGGTAATCTTTGCCTCTAAACCAGCTATGCAAATGGCCGACTGCAGCGTTTAATAAAGGTAACTCGGGGGTGACAGGGCCTTGAGGTTTAACATCCTTCGTAAAACTAGTCATGTAGGTCCAATCACTTACCCTTGTTCCGCCGCGCCGAGATGTAACGGTGTAACCGCGACTGAATAATTCTTCATAAACAATCTGTATGGTTGAGCGAGAGACACCAACCAATAGAGCGAGTTCGCGAGATGGCAGTAGCAATTCGCCCGGAGGCCATTTTCCGGTTGTGATATTATGAATAGCTTGGTCCAGCAATTGTTGCCATATTGGGCGTTCGTCGTCACGGTTAACCTTTAACATTCGTTTCACCTCCAAGCGTACTTTAAAATATGGATTGTTTAAATCATTGATTTATAACATTTAGGCACATTCCATTAATTGATATACTAACATGATGATAACGTGTGTACAAATTATTAATCCTTTTACTATCGAATAAATCAGCTCTAGAATCCACACATTAACTAGAAATGAATATCTTCTGTTAGATATTTATACCCGCCATATAGAAAGGAAGTTTGAGTATCCATGTTCAGAAAGTTGATTTTAGCTCTTGTTTTCTGTAGTGGAGTCTTTCTGTTGATAGCCGCAGAAAAAGCCGATGCAGAAAAATTGCCAAACGGATCAAAGCCTTCGATCTTTGAAACAATAAAGCACGGCGGCTACATTCTATATTTCAGACATGCAGAGGCGACAATCGGTCAAGATCAACCGGGTTTGAGCTTTGATGACTGCACAACTCAGAGAAATTTAAGTGAAATAGGCAAAAACCAGGCAAAAATGATCGGAAATATCTTTAGAAAGAAAATGATCCCCGTTCAATATCCGGTAATTGCAAGTCCATATTGTCGTGCGCGAGAAACAGCCGAAATCGCATTCGGACAATCCAACGTTGTAGTGAATCCCTTTTTGGCCGCTATCTTGAATATAGGCACAGAGGGATTTTCGGTCGAAGACACTCAAAATGTATTAACCGAATTTAAGAAAATCTTAGAAACTCCCCCGGTTCCTGGTAGCAATAAAATTATTGTTGCCCACAGTTTTCCAGAAGGTCAAGCTCTTGGGGAAATTCCTTACATGGGTAGTGTCGTTATTAAGCCGAAGGGTCAGGGTAACGGATATGAAATTGTCGCCCGAGTAAGCCTTGAGGAGTTTATAAATTAAAATCCATTAGAGTAAGAAAAAAATACGCTAAGCACATAATAAAAAAGTGTTTAGCGTATTTTTAAGATCGTTATAATAGTATTTATTAAATTACTAGAGATAAAAGTAGTATACCACCTAGAGAAACAAATGATGCAATTAAGCAGGCCGCAGTGAAGCTCTTAAACATATCTGGTAACGATAATCCTAAATATTCTTTTACAAACCAAAAACTCGAATCGTTGACATGGCACCAGCCAATCGCTCCGGAACCAATGGCGAGAACGATAATTTCCGGACTCACACCAGGAAAAGCAGCCAGCATAGGCAACATCATGCCTGCAGTACTAATCATGGCCACTGTGGCGGAACCGATCGCAAGGTGCATGAGCCAAGCTATTAGCCAAGCGAGAATAATGGGGTTCATATTTAGTGACATCAAAATCTTAGACAATTCAGTACCTAACCCACTGTCAATTAATATCTGATTAAAAGCTCCACCGCCACCAATAACCAGCAAGATGCCAGCAATCGGTCCAAAACATTGTTCTGTAAGCGATAACAAGTTTTTCATTTTTAAACCACGAGAAAGGCCTAACGTATAATACGCTACAAATACCGAAATGAGAAGTGCTATAATTGGATTGCCTAAGAAATTAACAATAGGCAATAAAGCAGAATCCTCTGAGAGAAACAATGCACTAATCGTTTTTCCTACCATAATGAGTAGGGGCAATAGGATAGTAAATAAGGTAATGCCGAAGCTTGGAAGATTCTCAGCTGGTGTTTCAGCGTTCACTTCTGATTCAGGTATTACTCCAGTCTTGCACTTCTTACTGATAAACTTGGCCCAAACTGGACCAGCTAAAATGGCAGTAGGAGCTCCTATAAGAAGAGCATACAGAATGACTTTACCAACATCAGCTCCCAAAGTTGTAGTAATTGCAAACGCTGCCGGATGTGGAGGCACCATCGAGTGAACGACCATCAGCGATACTGCCAAAGGAATTCCTACACGGAGTAACGACATCTTAGCTTGTTTGGCAACGATGAAAACCAATGGAAACAGTAAAACAAATCCTACTTCAAAAAATACGGGGATACCGCAAATTAACCCGACAATTGTCATTGCCCAGGGAGCCCGTTTTTCTCCCATTGTTTCTAATAATGTTCGTGCAAGACGCTCCGCTCCGCCAGATACTTCCAACATTTTGCCTAAAATCGTACCAAAACCGATAACGGCGGCTAGAAAACCTAACGTTCCAGCCATTCCGTTTTCAATAGAAGTAGCAATCTTAGGAAGAGGCATACCTGTAGCAATTCCCACAAATATACACACTAATATTAAGGATAGAAAAGGATGTATTTTAACTTTAAGAATGAGAAAGATGAGAATTGCTATAGATGCAGCTAATACTAGCATCATCATTGTTCCTGTATCCATTATCTTAACCTCTCCCTATGCTATAAAGTAAATTAGCTCATTGCACCTTTACGGTAGAAATCATCCATAACATCTTTGGGAACCATGCCGCCACCAGTTGCCCAAAGAATGTGAGTGGCATTTTGCATCTTCTGTTCAAGGTGATTATTTTGTAAATAATCTTGTCCAATGGAAGAAGCGTATAGTTGAACTGGTCCAATAAATCCTGCAACTGCCGATGGTTCTAAGAATATTCCTTCTGAATCGGCTAGCTTTCTAAGGATTCGATAGAGACATTCATCTTGAATAGTAAAGACACCACTAATATCTTTCTCTAGTGCTTTGCCCACAAAGCCTGATGGTCTCCCTACGGCAAGCCCATCTGCTGCTGTAATATTATCAACGCCAAATTCCTGAGCTGATACCTCGCTATGCTTACGTGTCATTAAACCTAGCAACATTGCTGGTGAATGGGTTGGCTCTGCATAAAAGCAATGGACATTGTCTCCAAATACTGTCCGCAATCCGAAAGTAATTCCGCCAGGAGCGCCGCCTACACCGCAAGGTAGATAAACGAAAAGCGGATGATCCTGATCGACTGGAATCTTCATGTCATTTAGTTGCTTTTGGAGCCGTTTAGCAGCTACGGCATAACCAAGGAATAACGTTGCAGAATTTTCATCATCAACGAAGTGGCTATTGGGATCTTCCTGGGATTGTTGTCTGCCTGCCTCTACTGCTTTCCCATAGTCGCTATTGTGTTCAACGACGATTGCACCTTTTTGCCGCAATAAATCTTTTTTCCATTGTTTAGCGTCAGTAGACATATGCACAATAACTTTGAAACCTAATTGGGCACTCATAATACCAATACTAAGACCTAGATTACCGGTTGATCCGACCACAATCGAATAATTCGAAAATAGAGTCTGAAATTTTTCATCTGCCAGAATTGAGTAGTCATCGGTTATTGACAGCATGCCATGTTTAAAGGCTATATCTTCGGCCACTTTTAATATTTCGTAAATTCCTCCGCGAGCCTTTACAGATCCAGAGATGGGCAGGTGACTGTCACATTTAAGATATAAATTTCCCACTATTTCCTGATTGAACATTTCTGATAACTTCTGCTGCATTTTAGGGATGTTGACTAATTCAGATTCGATGATTCCGTTTTTTTCCTGGGTCTCCGGGAATACTGTTGCTAAATAGGGGGCGAAGCGAATCAGTCGTTGTTCCGCATCTTCGATCTCAGCTATCCCTAATTCCGTGTTAATAATTCGGTTGTTGCAACTCTCAAGCTGCGGGTTTACCCAGAAAACTTCCTCAGTATCAATGATTTTCTGCAGTTCTGGTAATTCATTTTTCCATTCTTCTACTGTTTTTCCAGCAATGTTGTTAGTCATGTTTACCTCCGTACTAAAATGAATGAATTTTAAATCCAAAGGGTGATTTGGGGTGATTTCACATTTATTTTTCTGCGATAAATTCTATTTCTACTTTGGCTCCCTTAGGAAGACCTGCAACCTGGATGCAGGAACGTGCGGGTTTGCTAGACTTGAAATAAGAGCCATAGATTTCATTCAGACAAGTAAAGTTGGCAAGATCGGTCACAAAAATAGTCGTTTTTACAATGTCTTCAAAAACGTATCCTGCTTCGTTCAAAATTGCGGAGATGTTCTCCATCACTTGTTTTGCCTGTAATGCAAAGTCATCATTCATTTCACCTGTCTGCGGATTAATTCCAAGTTGCCCAGATGCATACAAACGTGAAGCGCTTACAATTGCTTGCGAACAAGGTCCAATAGCAGCAGGAGCGTTATTAGTTATAATAGTTTTTTTCATAAAAATTACATCTCCTTGTTTTGAGGTAACATTCCCATTAATATCTAATTGCAGTTCTAATTGCAGTATATTAATATATGGGCACCTCCATTGTTAATGATATTTCTATCGGAAGTCTAAAAAAGTTAAATCAAATTTAATTAATTAAGTACAAATGAATATTAGCATTTTACGTTTATGAATTCAAGCATAATATTTATCGATTTTTTTGGTAAAAAAAACCGTTTCTGTATTTACTAGTGTGCAATACACTTGTAAATACAGAAACGGTCTATGATTATCATTTGTTTTCTAAAATGTCGGAGGAGTAATAGCAAAAATAACGGTTGCTTCTTTATCCGATCTATTTTCCCACTTATGTTCTATCCCAGGTGGTATTTTTACACTGTCTCCATTATATAAAGTCTCCACATCGTCCCCAATAAATAATACTACCTCACCCGTCAATACATACGCGACTTCTTCACCAATGTGTCTCATAAGTTTTTCGGCAGACTGGGATTCAGGCGGTAATTTCATTAAAACCATCTCAATTGAACCGCTTAAATCCGGAGACAATAATGTATATTCCCAATTGTTCGATGATGGAAATATGATTTTTTTTCTGGAATTTGCTCTGGTAATTAAATCTTTAGTTTGCACAAATTCAGTAAATAAACTAAATAAAGGAACTTCCAATGCATCGGCAATCAAGCGCAGAGTATTCAGTGACGGACTGGAAAGTCCTCTTTCAATTTGGCTTAACATGGATGAAGTTACATTCGTTATTTCTGATAACTGTTTAATAGTATATTTCTTATTTTTACGAAGTTTTACGATTGTTTTACCTAATTCTAGATTATCCATAATACATCATACCTCTTAAAAATTTCTCAAATGTGCCGTTCCTGAGCTTAATAGCAAATAAATATAAAGATATCATAAATCTTAGATATTTTAAAGTTAATATGATTATTGGACTAACAATTTCAGCCCGCTGACATTCTTAGTTCTTCGCCGCTTACGATCCATTTATTGGCAATTTATTGTGCAATATCTGTTTCTGCCAAGGTTACTGCAACCACAAAATCGGATAGCATATAAAAATAAGCCGCGTTCGTTAGCGGGGAAGAGGCAGCCGATAATTTTGGCTGCCTTTCCTAATGGTTATTGCGGTATAGTTCCTCGTTAGCTTAATCACGCGTATAATCACTGCCTAGTTGTTCCTACTACTTTCGTTAATTCTATATTAAAGTACTTAAAGGGTGGTCATACCCCTGTCAAGTAGACAGATGAAAAAAGCTATGCTGCCAGCGCGCACCGGTATTCGATCGGCGCGCGCTGTTTCAGTTTAGATTGGAACCGCTGGTAATTGTAATAATAAATATAATCTTCTACCGCTTGATGAATCTCA
>NZ_JBFULK010000031.1:0-18714 GCF_056400365.1 Paenibacillus sp. P5_B5 | reverse complement strand
GGCACTTTATTYACTTTTGTCACGATAATCGCGACTGTGGATGTTGCTGTTCCACCGTTGCCATCACTTACATTTACCGTAAAGCTATCATTACCTACATAATCTTTGTTTGGTGTATAYGTCCAACTACCGTCTGGTTTTACAACCACAGTTCCATTTGTTGGCGCAGTTCCTTCGGYATACGTTAACGTATCTCCATCTGGATCTGTTCCCACCACGTTACCTGACACTGGTGTATTTTCCGGTGTTGTTACATCATAATTTGGTATTGTTGGCACTTTATTTACTTTTTCAGTATACCCCAACCAAACAATTTGCGAAGGGTTAGATGCAGTTAGGGTGACATTTGTTGGATTAGTACCCACTTTAAGAACGTGATTAGGATACGACTTAGGTACTATTTGATAACTCTGAATATCGAGTGCTGGGTTTCCATTAACCTGGAATTCATCGTCATATAATCGCTCTGCCTTATCATGACTCTCTACGACAATGTCCTTATCATTTATTGGTTGTCCATTCGAGTTTACCTTGTAACCTTTAACAAGAATAGAACCTTTATCCAAACTAACTTTTGGTACTTCGAAATTCTTTTTCTTAGTTGTTCCAGTCGCATCTTTATAATCAATTGTGGTTAGTCCATTTGTTGGATATAACATATTTGATTTAGGGTTCTTAGCCGGATCCAGTTTCACTTTATAAGTAAGTGTAGCAGGAGCTCCTTCAACAATATTCCCCACTGTCCACTTGAAAGTCTCACTGCTCTCATCCCAGGTTATTGTGCCTTGAGAAATTGTATAGTCTGATGAGTCAAATGAAGCTCCTGTAATAAGATTAAACATTTCTCCCATTGGATCTGTAACAACTGCATCTGCTGCGGCATAGGTAACTTTACTGGCGACTTGTGTGTATACTTTCTCTAGCTCTGCACTAGTAGATTCAAAGTAACCTTTATTTTGACTATTGTTCAGAACGTAATTTGCATTCTTGTTTTTCCCAACATCTAGACCAATTGCATATATCTGAATTCCTTTATCCATTACATTTTTAGCTTCGGATATAGTACCTATACCATTATCTTCTATATTATAGTAGGTATCTTGCCATGGCCGATTTCCTTTTTTCTTTAAAAGGCTGTACTCATCATCCCAATCTAAACTGTAACCACCCGATGCATTACCATTACCAATTCTATTATTATAATCAAACTCTGAAAGTATAAAATCATGTTTACTTCCATCTTTCCACTTTACCCATGAACTATATTCTGCTGCTTTATTAGCTTTATAACTATAAGTTGGCTCCCCATCGCTTAGAAGTACGACTACTTTATTATCAGCAGTACTATCCTTTAATAATTCCCTGGCATGACGAAGACCATCTTGAATGTTCGTACCGCCATCTGCCTTTATACCATCAATTATTGTTTTAAGGGCTTCTTTACCCGAAACGCCTTCCAAGCCAGATATATCTTGAGCGTAGTAGTCAAAAGCTACAACAGCTATTTTAGATTTTGAATTTGTAGTTAACACTTTATCAACAAAGGTCTTGCCCGCCTTTTTAGCATCGGCTAATCTTCCTTTGCCATTCTCGTCGTTCTTCATACTCCCCGACCTATCAATTACAAGAACCACATCAGATCTAGTAGCCAGATTCTTACCTTCAACTTTCAAAGTAACTTCCCACTCGCCCTGAACAGCTGTAGTACTAGCTGTCTTAGTTAGGTTAATCGCACCCGGATTAGGCCAAACAAGTTCTCCACTTGGATCTGCTGATGCTTGCGTTAAAGACCCAGGCATTAAACCAATTGCCATCGCTAGAACACATAGCCACGTAACCACTCGTTTTAACTGTTGTTTCATTGTTTACATACACCTCTTCAATTTAATAATTTATAATGCCTATCCTTACCAGTAGCGTTAGCCAAAATAAAAAAGCCCGGCTACATTGTGATTTCAATGCAACCGGACTATCATTAGTCTTGCGACTAGTAGACTCCAAAGTTTTGCGACCTAACCTTTCGATTAGTGTGCCGTATGTAGTTGTCGGAATTTCACTTACAATTAAAAAAAGCCCCATTGCATTTTACGAAATCAATGCAACCGGACTATCGTTAGTCTTGCGACTAGTAGACTCCAAGGCTTTGCGACCTAACCTTTCGATTAGTGTGCCGTATTCTTTTTTACTTCCCATATTATTACAATGATTACTATATTTCTTAAAGGGGTAGTTTGTCAACCAAATTATACTAAATTATTTTATATTTCTTATTTTTATTATATATTCTCCTTTTTATATCCATAATTCCAATTAATACTCCAACCAAATCTCCAGCAATATCCCCCTTTTACAAATAAAATCCCGCTTCACATACGCAAAATATGTACACCATACATACTTTAACTTTCAAACTGCATCTGGAAGCTTTCCGGTACAATCGGTGGATTCTTTCTTCCAAGAAGGTGTAGAATCATCTGTGATACAAGCACGCCGGGCCCTAAGGCTTGTCCTACACTAATTGTCGGAATGGTTCTATCCCCGATCCACTTCGCAATTTTATCTGGCGTTGCATAGCTAGGAAGCTGTTGACTATAGGATGCCGCTGGAAACACCATTTCTTGCAGCTCTTCAGACTTAATTCCTTCTGTAATTCCTAAATATTTCTCAAGACTTTGACCATCCGGAGCAAAGGTAAGTACCGATGTCCCAAATCCAAGTGCGACTGCAGTTGTAATATACAAATTCTTCGCTCTACCTGCTTGATGTAAGGCGAGAGAGTCTGGAAATGCAAAATAATCGATTGCATCAATGACATAATCAGCTTCTTCTACGAATGCTGCTGCATTACGGCTATTTACACCTTCTGTGAAAATAACGGTCTCAAGATCAGGATTGATTGTAAGCAAGTGGTTCCGTAGGGCTTCTACCTTCGGTTGACCTACTGTTAAGTGAGTCGCTGCACACTGTCTATTAATATTCGACACATCGAATTCATCTAAATCTGCTAGTACTAGTTTGCCAATCCCCATACGAGTGAGTAGTTCTGCAGCAAAGCCACCAATACAACCACATCCCGCAATTGCAATTGTTGTATTTTGTAATTGTTCAACTTCCGACTCGGACATCACACCTAAATTACGACTGAACTGTTCTTTAATCATAAGATCACCTTTAACTGTTCTTTTTCGCCTTCAACAAAATATTCATACAAGGTAGAACGGCGCTCTTTCAAATTGGATAGACACTCCGTTAAATTCAAAGCACACGGAATGGTAGTCGAGCCGAGATATACCTTAGGTTCACCGATTACTTGGAAAGGGAACTTGAACATACGGTGCATATAGTTATATACACGTTGATCGATGCAACAAACCCAATAAGTTAGGCCTGTTTGCAGCGAATATTGCAGTACAGTTTTAATAAGACCGATTCCCACATCATGTGCAGGCATTTTTGTAAAAGCACTGATTTCGGCTACTCGATTTGGTTCCAGTTGATTTAGCTTGGCTTTATTAATATCATAAATCTCAAAATGTTTAATAGTAGGTAGTTCATCGAATTGGGAATAAATTAATCTCGTGACTCCTACAACTGTATTATCATAGGTCTGCGCCATAAAATACTTGGATGATTTCTCGTATGGATCCTCTTCGTCGTTTCTAAAAAATCCGACTTCTTCGTATCTCTGATGATGTAAGCTTATAGCCTTCTCACGGGACACGCCCTGAGCTATACCGAAATGATAGTTAGTAGAGTCCTTCATAAATTGTACGCTCCTTATGAATTTAGAATATTTTACCTTTTCTATCATAGACATACTTTCAGAAAAAAGATAGATATTAAATTTTTCTTTAAAATATTTTTAGGATAGGTATCTAGTCTATAGTTGAATAGACATAATAATGGTACAATTGACATGTAATGTTCATAATTGAGAATTGTATTTGAGAGGAAGTAGGTTATGCTAATTCCCGACAAAAAGATTTTACTAGGTACCTATTACAGAACTCATCGTGATCAGGTTAACGTAAATATATTAAAAATTTCCTTTATCTACTTATTTATAAGCGTTTTATGGAACTCGGTATTCCTTCTGTTTCACCTTCCATATTCGCGCGCATCACTCTATTTACTTGTTATTTGTTTTGTTATTTGGTTCTGTTTAGTAGCCAGTAAAAAGCTATTCTCACCTTCCTCTTATATATTGCAGCACATCGTTCTATCCTTTGTCATAATTGTCGTATGCTGTCTATATTTCGGTTCTGGTTATCGAGAGGCTTGGAGTTTCTTCCTACTGATTCCACTCATTGCCGCCTTCTATGGGGACATGCCCGTACTGCTGACCTATTCTTCAATTGGTTTGGTCTTTATGACTTTTCTAGGAGCCTTTTACCCGCTTGTTACGAATGTGTTCGATGAGATTGACATAGCTAACCGTGTGCTGCTTTACATTATCATAGGTACGTTCAGTCACCTTATATTAAGGAAAGTAAACAAGCTTTACGATACACAGGTGAACACAATTATGGAGTCGGCAGAAGTATCGGTCGAACAGGTTGTAAAATCGTTTATTATTGCAGTTGAGGCAAAGGATTTATATACTTTTGGGCATAGTGAGCGCGTAAGTAAATATGCAATAGAATTAGCCAGTACATTAGCGGTTTATCAAAATGAAAAGCAAATAAAGAGGTTACGGCTAGCTGGGCTATTGCATGATATCGGCAAGATTAACATCCCAGAGCATATATTGGCCAAGGAGGGTCCATTAACGGTTGATGAGTATGAGTTGATCAAAACACATCCCGTTGTTGGTAGCCGAATGGTTGAGAAAATATCGATTCTTGAAACCTTGAAACCAGGTGTGCTGTATCATCATGAAAAATGGGATGGAAGTGGTTATCCGAGCGGAATTAAAGGAGATCAGATTCCCCTTGAAGCTCGAATCTTAGCCATTGCTGACGTGTTTGATGCCTTGACATCGAATCGGGCTTATCGCAAAGCGATGACGGTAGATCAAGCGTATGATATTTTATATAAAGGCAGTGGTACACACTTTGATCCTAATTTAATCAATAAATTATCGATCATTAAACCCAGATGGAATCAAATATTCAAAGAAATGAATGATGAAGTGAAGGAATTCAATAAAATCACGGAGTTATTTTAACAAAAACAAGAAGAGCCCCTAAGGGCTCTTTTTGCGTCGATGTTAATCGATTTTTTTAGCTGCTTTCAACTCTCTTGTTTTTCGTTTACTGGTACTCAAGTGTCCAATTACACTAACGTGTCTTTAGCACATCCCTCCAGTTCGAATAGACAAGCTACGAAAGTTGCATCAGGTTATTGCTCACGTTGTTCAACGGAACCACACCTCTCTTGTCATCGACAGTAATAGTATCTCCCTACAAAATGATCTTATTCAACAAATTACACAATTATTTTATTTTATTTTTCCCTCAAGCGCTTAGAAGCCCTCGCCGTGATTATTACGGGAATGATTACGGTTCTTTACCTTATGGGAGCCTGATAAGGGCTCTGGGATACCTTTATTACCTTCATGAGCATTAATTTCTTCCCCTTTGGGTGATACATTAGTGGGGACTGTTTTTGGTTTGGACATGTGATCAGATCCTTTCCGAATCAGTACCTTCTATCCTTTTACTTTCTACCCTTCATGATTCAACGCATCTTGATGACGACGATCATTCGTCTGCTGCTGCCGCTGCTGATTAGCATGGGAACCAAGATCAGGATGATCCAATTCTTTGGATACATTCTTCAAGTTTTTATCGCTGCTCAAACCACATTTGCCTTTTGCCATATAGATTCCCCCTAACCGTGATGTGTCACATCATGCAAAGCTTGGGCACACTCATGAATATGACGAACATAATCGCTAATCAATCCTTGTACTTGATCCTGAGTTTCATCAATGTGAACATCGTCCTTCTCCACATCCACAAGATCAACCTTTACCTCACGAGAATCCAGATACGTGCATGCAAAATCGAACGTATACGAGCTGCGACCGGCATTTGTAATATGAATTCGCACTGCTTGATCATTCGCCTCATCGGGCCATATTTTAGCACTATCTGACGATGGCATACGTGCAGGAAGCACTCTTGCCCATTCATCTGCAAGCTGCTTTCCTGTTACTGCGGGTTTGTCCATATCTCTACACCTCCACATCCTATAAAATGTACTAGCTACACCTTTGCTATCCACGCCTCAAGGTAACAAAAAAAGCCACTCCTTGGAGTGGCCGCGGTAATTAAGATTACGTTCATTCGTTACTTTATAGTCGGTTAACTTGCTATCTCATCAACAAAAGCCTTCGTGATGCTACATCCATATACTAGCAACTACCGCTTATTCGTATGTTGCTTAATTACTTCGTAATCTGCAGCAGTATAATTTCCCATGTACCATAATGAAACACCCTGTAAACCATAGAACTTAGCAAGCCATATCTTTTGTTCAATACTTTGCCCATTCTCATACCAGATTTCATGACTACCACGATCATCTTGGAATGTGATTTTATTCAAGAACGAAGGTGCTACGAATTCCACCTTACTACCTGGCATCTTCGCCCGCTCCTCAACTAGCTTAATTGCAGGCTGCTCAGATACCACTGTTCCATCAGAACGCGTAATCCACTGATTGGCTTGCTTAGAAATTCCGAGTACCAGCTTTTCTTTGGGTATACTCTTAAGTGCAGTCTGGATAGCTTCATTCACCAGTGGCAATGGAGCCGAAGGCAGCTTACTTTCCATATGCGTGTAATCATAAGCCATTACAATAACCTGATCAGCTATTGAACCAATTGCCTTTAGATCGTAACCTTTGTACCAATCCGTTGGCGGAACTGCTACTGACATCGTCAGCCCATTAAGATTCTGCTTTAGAGCTTGCAAGAAGGCTGTATAAGCCGCTTGCTCCGATTGTTGCATTAATCCCTCGAAATCAACTGAAACACCTGTAAACCCATAAGGATTCTTCGTCAGTGCATCTTTAGTTGACTTAATAAAAGCTGCTTGTGCAGGTGCATCGAGGAGAAACTTACTTAATTGACCATCCTTATTATTCGCAAAAATATTCAACTCTTTACGGACCTTATTCTGATCCGCAATCTGAATAGCCGATTCCCATCCGCTTGGAACAGCGTATTCTCCTGTTTTCATGTTCAAGGATGCTTGACCATTAGCTGTATAGGACAACTCCGACCAGCCAAACTTCACATCATTTAATAGACTCATTTGATCCACTTGTTTAAACGATTCAATCGCATAGTAACCTATGCCTGATAACTGCACATATGTAATTCGTTCATTAATGACGCGTTCAATAATTGCCGCTGCTTCTTTGCGTGTTAAAGATGCTTTAGGGCGAAACTCGCCTGTTGCATCACCAATCATAATACCTAATGAAGATGTATAGTAAAGAAACTCTTGATAGCTTGAATGGATGCTACTAGCATCGACAAACTTCCGTTTATCCTGCTCAGCCTTCCACCCAGCATCAGTCCATTGCTTACGCTCTTGATCTGTCATAGATTGAAGCAGTAATCGACCTGTAAGAACAGCTACTTCCTCTCTAGTAATCTCGTTGCTAGGATGAAATTGATCTTTCTCAATCATAAAATCTATTAATCCATCATTATATGCACGTTTGATATAGGCATATGACCAGCGAGAAGGATCGGCCATATCTTGTAGATTCATATCTTTGAGGCTTTGTGAATCAGTAGGTATAGAAGCCATTAGCATTTTGACGAAAGCTTCTCTTGTAAGAGCACCATTCCCTTTAAACGTCCCATCCCCATTACCTGAAATCACACCTAGAGCCGAAAGCTTATAAATACTATTCGTTGCCCAATCATCCTTCACATCCGAATAAGGCTGCATTTGTCCACTATACGCAAACACACTCCCTATACCTGTACAGAGCATCATCGTAATAGCGAGTACTGATATCTTCTTGAACATGTTCATTCCTCCTTAAATACCGAATCTATCAAATTATACCAAACTTGTGTTTGATAGGGTATATTTCTATCACTAGTTCTAGGTGAAACGCTTATACTTTCTGATTCATAGAAAAAGCCACCCAAGGGTGGCTTTTGAGTTGATTCAATAAAATAGTTGCAACTATTTAGTAACGACTACGATAACTTGCGTAGTCTTCCCAGCGTATTTAACTGTGATCGTTGCTCTACCTACTCCATGAGCTTTGATTTTGCCATCTTTCACATCTGCTACTAATAGCTTGGAAGTTGTCCAAAGAGCAGGAGTGGAAACATCCGTAAAACTATTATCCAAGTAAGTAGCCGTTGCATAGACTTGTTGCGACTCTCCAACCTTCATTTCTAGCTTAACATGATCCGTTTTGAGATATTTAAGTTGATCTACTTCAACAGGTATTGAAATACTCTTACTACCGTACTTTGCAGTAACGGTTGTTTTGCCATACCCAATTCCCGATACAGCGCCTTTGTCAACATCAGCAATCTTATAGGAAGATGCTTTCCATTCAGCATCCTTCGCAACTAGCTTATCTACTCTACCGCCAGAGAAAGTAGCTGTTAACTCCACATTCACTTGCTCGCCTGATTTAAGTTTAAGGAAACGTACATTAGCTTCAAGCTTTTCTAGAATCTCAACTTCTACTGAAATAGTGACAGACTTACCACCGTACTTTGCAGTGATGGTTGACTTACCACTCTTAAGTGCAGTAAGTGTCCCTTTGGATACATCAACAACACTTGATGAACTCGAGGTCCACTCTGCTTGCTCTGTTATATATGCACTATCATTTAGACTAATCTTCTTAACCTGATTAATTTCCATGAAGACAACTCGATCACTTGCTGTTAACGATTCAGTCGTGTCCACTTCAACAGGAATCTTAACCGTTTTATTACCGAACGAAACTGTAATTTCCGCTTTACCTGAACCTACAGC
Source organism: Paenibacillus sp. P5_B5 (assembly GCF_056400365.1). NCBI lineage: Bacteria > Bacillati > Bacillota > Bacilli > Caryophanales > Paenibacillaceae > Paenibacillus > Paenibacillus sp. P5_B5. The sequence continues at coordinate 9,748 of NZ_JBFULK010000031.1, read as the reverse complement.
CTTTACCTTACCTTCTGAATCTACTTGTGCAACCTTTGATTCTGCAGGTGTCCATGTAGCAAGATCAGTTACATCCTTCGTTGTTTTATCTGTATACTCAACATTCACCTTTAGATTTACAGTATCATTTTTTTTCATAATTAACTTATCAACTGCAGCATTACTAATACTATCTTTACTTACTGTTAAACTTTTGACCACACCAACGGATACAGGAATCGTAGTTGTACGAGTACCAAACTTAGCTGTAATCGTAGCAGCACCTGTTGCAACACCAGTAATATTACCTTTACGTACCTCTGCCACTGTTGCTGCGCTTGAAGACCACTCAGCTTGATCCGTAATAGTTTCTTCACGTGTATTACTACCTTCGCCATAAATTGCTTTTAATATTAGTTGCTCCGTACCACCGATTTGAAGATCTACTGATGTCACGGTTGCAGTTATTTTTCTTGGAATATCAACATCAACACGAATCGCAACTGATTTGCCCGCATAGTTAGCTGTAACAGTTACCTCACCAGCTTTGTGAGCCTTGAGCTTTCCTTGGTATACAGTAGCAATTGAATCATCACTTGATGACCATTCGGCTTTATCCGTTACAACTTGTTTTGTGCTGTTTGCATAAAATGCAGTAACTTTAAGTAGCTTTTCTGTCGTATCCTTCACACTAACCGATATATAATCTTCTTCTGCCTCTAATCGTCTCGGCACTTCAACATCAATCGTTGCACTTACGGATTTATCCCCATATGTAGCTGTAATGGTTACTTCACCAGGTTTATAAGCAACTACCGTTCCTTTAGAAACAGAGGCAATTGCTTTATCGCTTGATGACCATTCTGCTTTCTCCGTAATGATTTCTGAACTACTTTCATAAAAAGCTGTCAGTTTAAGCTTCTTAGGATCATCTTTAATTAACATGAAAACATTCTGTTGATCTAATTCGATCTTCATTGTGGTATCTACATCGACTTTAATAGTCGCTGTTTTGGTTCCATATTTCGCAGTTATTGTTGCTTCACCAGCGCTATATGCTTTGATGACACCATTAATCGCATCAGCCACTGCTTCATTATCTGAGGACCATTCAGCTTTCTTAGCTACATCCTCGATTTTATTATCTTGAAAAGTTGCATTTAACTCAATGGTTTCTGAATCTTTTTTATCTTGAAGGAGAAGTGAGATTTTAGATTTAGATGGGTCGAGTCTTCTTACGATTTCCACATTTACAGGAATTGTAACGGTTTGTTTACCATACTTAGCTGTTACAACTGCTGTGCCTGAGCTTTGACCAGTAATTTTACCATTTAAAACAGTTGCGATAGCTTGATTATCTACCGTCCATTGTGCCTTATCTGTTACAACAACTGGTGTACCTTCCTCATAGGAAGCTGTTAGGGTTACCTGAACTCCATTATCTACACCTGTTCGGATATTAATATTCTGTTTATCCGTAGTTAATATCTTAACCTTCTTAAGAACATCTACGCTTACGTTAACTGATTTACCTAGGTAGTTAGCAACTACCGTAACCTTGCCTTCCTTCTTACCTCTAATCGTCCCAGCATAGACAGTGGCTATTTCGGCATCAGCACTAGACCAAGTTGTTTTGATTGTTACATCCTCAGTCTTACCACTTACATAGATAGCCGTTGCTGTAAGATTCTGATAATCACCGGTCTCGACCGTAACCTCATTCTGAGAAAGCACTAATTGAGAAATTTCCTCTGCAGCCGCTGCGCTGCCTATTGTTCCAAAGCCACTAGATAATAAAACTACCATACAAAGAAAAACGGATATAAACTTCTTCATTATTACCCTCCATACTGCATTGATTTTAATATATGATATTGTCGTTTTTTCCCGAAAAAGTCTCACCCCTCTTATATCGGTTGTCTCACCTCATAACTTTAGAGTTAGCCGTAATGATGTGAATTGAACGAATATACAAATAGTTACCACTTCTTATAACGATACATTTCGACGAAATGTTACTTCATTCTATAAAAAAATAGGACAGGCCTCATAATCGAGATCTGCCCTAATAAACCAAAACCTGTCTAATATGATTCATACCATTTCTAGAATGACTAATGTATTTGAACATAACCTGACTAGCTAACTCCTTCAGATCGTTCTGTTCAATCAAATAAATAGATGTAAATGAACTCAGGATCACTAAAAATTTATTGAATAAAATCAATCCCCCGGCTCAACCCTTCGTTATAGAATTTATGACAGACGACTTAAGATATACAATAAAAGTTCCTCGATACAACAAAAGAAAGCGATCCTATTGGATCGCTTTCTTCATCTTACAGTACAGAGAGGGTGGGATTCGAACCCACGGTACCCTCACAGGTACGGCGGTTTTCAAGACCGCTGCCTTAAACCACTCGACCACCTCTCCAAGGTAGGCACGAAGACTAACTAAGCGTTGTCCTCGTGCAGTGACAAAAATGAGTATAGCACATAACTACGTACAATGACAACACTCATTCAATAAAAAATAACGTTAATTTTTACCAGTCATTATTAGGCCCAATATTGACTAGCGTTTAGCAATCACTTTCACGCCGCCCATGTAAGGTACGAGTACATCCGGAATAACAATCGCGCCATCAGCTTGCTGATAGTTCTCAATAATTGCCGCAACTGTACGTCCTACTGCAAGACCAGAACCGTTCAACGTGTGTACAAACTCTGGTTTAGCTTTCGCATCCGGACGGAAACGAATACTTGCACGACGAGCTTGGAAGTCCTCAAAGTTGGAACATGAGGAAATCTCACGATAACAGCCTTGACTTGGCAACCATACCTCTAGGTCATACGTTTTAGCCGATGTAAAGCCCAGATCAGCCGTACACAGCGACATAACACGGTATGGTAGACCTAGCTTACGCAGCACAGTCTCTGCGTTGTCTGTAAGCTTCTCAAGCTCTGCGTATGAATCCTCTGGCTTAACAAGCTTCACCAGCTCAACTTTGTTAAACTGATGTTGACGAATTAGACCACGTGTATCGCGGCCTGCTGAACCGGCTTCAGAGCGGAAGCATGCGCTGAACGCTACGAAGTTCACTGGCAGCTGAGCCGCAGTTAGAATATCGTCACGGTAGTAGTTCGTCACCGGAACCTCGGCTGTCGGTATCATGTAATAGTCCGAGTCACCTTCTATTTTGAATACATCTTCTTCAAACTTCGGTAACTGCCCAGTTCCAGTAAGCGAATCACGGTTCACAAGGTAAGGTGGTAAGATTTCCTCATACCCATGCTCACCACTGTGTAAATCCATCATAAAGTTCATTAGAGCCCGTTCTAGACGCGCACCTAACCCCTTATAGAATACAAAGCGAGATCCTGTTACCTTCGCTGCGGCTTCGAAATCAAGAATGCCAAGCTCTTGGGCAATTTCCCAGTGTGGCTTAGGTTCGAAGCTAAATTCAGGAGTCTCTCCATCACGCCTGATCTCAACATTGTCGTCTTCAGATGAACCAACAGGCACGCTTTCATGTGGAATATTTGGAATCGAGAGTAGAATCATTTGTAGCTTATCTTCAACTACACGGATCTCGTCATCAAGTTCCTTAATGCGATCACCAACGCCCTTCATTTCGGCAATTAGTTCATCAGCATTCTCTCCAGCACGTTTGCGTTGTGCAACTTCCTGTGACACCATATTCCGGCGATTCTTAAGAGATTCAGTCTCTTGTAATAACTCCCTACGCTTAACATCTAATTCTGCAAACAACTCAATTTCGGGGTATGTCTTGCCGCGATTACTCATCGCAACCTTTACAGCTTCAAGATTACTTCTTAATATTTTTACATCAAACAAGGAGATTCTCCTCCTAAACTTAGTCAACTAATTTTGTCTAGTACCATCATTATATAGAGTATATCAAACCTCAAACCTTTTATTGCTTTGCCATATCCAAGAAATAGCGATGCATCCGATAATCATCGGTCAACTCAGGATGGAATGATGCCGCTAATAAGTTACCTTCGCGAGCAGCAACAATCTGTCCATCATGCGTCGCTAGAACATCTACTCCTGAACCAATCGATTCAATTAATGGCGCTCGGATAAATACAGCTTGGACTTTCTCCTCTATCCCTTTAATGGATAAACTTGTCTCAAAGCTCTCACGCTGCCTACCGAACGCATTACGTGCTACTTTCATATTCATTAATCCAAGATGCGGTTCTTCACCACTTGAAATCTCATGAGCAAGTAGAATCATGCCTGCACAGGTACCAAAAATCGGTTTACCTGCAGCCGCGAATGACTGGAGCCCTTCGATAAAACCGTATAAACGCATTAACTTGCCAATGGCTGTACTTTCTCCACCAGGCAGAATAATTCCGCTTAGTTCATCCAGTTGCTCCGTCTTCTTCACAGCAACGCCTTCAGCGCCTGCTACCTCGATTAAGCGAATATGCTCCGCAACAGCACCTTGTAACGCAAGTACCCCTATCTTCATCGCCCAGAACCTGCCTTACCAGCCACGCTCTTGCATACGCTCAGATGCAGCAAGTTTGGAGATTTCAATACCCTTCATCGGTGCACCAAGGTTCTTCGATACTTCAGTGATCAACTTATAATCCGTATAGTGTGTTGTTGCCTGTACAATTGCTCTAGCGAATTTCTCAGGATTATCGGATTTGAAAATACCAGATCCTACAAATACACCATCAGAGCCTAAATGCATCATAAGAGCTGCGTCAGATGGAGTTGCTACCCCGCCCGCTGCAAAGTTTACGACTGGCAATTTACCAGTTTGATGTACTTCAAGTAATAATTCATATGGTGCGCCTAAGTTCTTAGCTTCAGCCATTAATTCATCCTTGCTCATCGCTTGGACTTTACGGATCTGAGATACCATTTGACGCATATGACGAACAGCTTCTACAATGTTACCTGTTCCTGGCTCGCCTTTGGTACGAATCATGGATGCACCTTCACCAATACGACGAAGCGCTTCTCCAAGATCACGTGCACCACATACGAATGGAACGGTAAAAGAATTCTTGTCAATGTGGAACACTTCATCAGCAGGAGTCAATACTTCGCTCTCATCGATGTAATCAACACCCATGGACTCAAGTACTTTTGCCTCCACATAATGCCCGATTCTTGCTTTCGCCATAACAGGAATGGATACAACTTTCATAACTTCTTCCATGATAACTGGATCACACATACGTGCAACGCCACCAGCTGCGCGAATATCAGACGGTACTCTCTCAAGTGCCATTACTGCAACTGCACCTGCTGCTTCAGCGATTTTTGCCTGCTCAGCATTCATGACGTCCATGATGACGCCACCTTTTTGCATTTCAGCCATACCTCTTTTTACACGTGTTGTACCAGTTTCCATTATATTATCCTCCCCTTCATCTACTGATCTCATATATTCAGAATCCGTATATTGGAACTTCTAATCGTTCATTTTACAGGATGCTTAGTGGTTATACAACCCATTTGTAAGATGTGGAGGTCCGGATAGGCCCGTATTAGAACAGGTTAACAATACTATCAAACAAACCTACGAAGAATTCTTTAATACCGCGGAAAATCATTCTCCACCAGCTTGCCTTCTCCACATCTTCCGCCGCTACCAAATCAACAGTTTGTGAAATGTCACCTGAAGCACTCTTATAAGTGTAAGTAGCAGTACCTAACGTATCGCCACGTTTAATTGGAGCAATACGCTTCTCTGCAGCAATTGCTTCTGCTTTAACTTCTAAAGTAGGTTTTTCACCCTTCTGTACAATGAAATCAAGTCCATTTTTCGTTACAACTGGAACTTGAAGCTCAACACCTTTTTTCAAATCAACCGTTTTTAGGGATTCAACTTCCGCTTTAGCATCAACTAACTTCTTGAATTCAAAATTATTAAATCCATAATCCATCAGCTTGGCTGTTTCAACAAAACGTTGATTTTTACCCGGTACCTTACCTGAAGTATCTGTACCCATTACAACTGAGATTAGACGCATGCCATTACGTTCAGCAGTACCTGTGAAACAATAGCCAGCAGCTGTTGTATAACCTGTTTTGAGTCCATCCATACCTTGATAAGCAAACTGTTTCAAAGAACTTCTGTCTTTAAAGCCTTCTAACATATAGTTAAAATTAAGCATTTCAGTCGTATCAGTCTCACGTAGCTTACGGGAAGTTACACTTGCAAAATCTAATATCTCAGGATGATCTAATAACAATCTACGAGCCAACGTTGCTGTATCGCGTGCTGTCATCTGATTCTCACCCTGTAATGACTTAGGAGCAAATTCGCCTAAATCTACACGATTTAGTCCTGTTGAATTCATGAAGTGAGTTTTGTCTGACATACCAAGTTCTTTTGCTTTAGCATTCATCATGTTAGCAAAATTCTCTTCATTTCCTCCAACTGCTTCCGCCAAAGAGATCGTACCATCATTACCAGAGTAAATAGACATGAGAGCGAACATATCTTTTAAAGGAAGCTTCTCACCCTCAGCAACTAATTGACCAGACCCAGGTACATGCGCTGCATATTTAGTAGTCGTAATTTCTTGATCCCAAGTAAACTTACCACTCTTGATTGCATCCAACACCAGATATTCTGTCATCATCTTCGTCATTGACGCTGGTTCACGTGCTTCATCCGCATTGAACTCAAATAACACCTTACCAGTCGTAGCTTCAATTAGAATAGCTGACTTAGCCGTTTCCAGTGTAGGACCACCAGTCGTTTCTGCTTGAACAGATGACATATTTATATTAAAAAAGGCCATTTGTAATATCCCAATCATCAACACCCATGCTACTTTCTTCTTCCACCTATTCAACAAAACCACTTCATCACTCTCCTCATATTTGTATATAACTTGTGAGACTGTAGGACTACCCTATCTAGCTACAACCGTCTCTACTTGTTGCAATAACACCTATTTTAACATACTGTGACATACAAAAAAAGAAAACAAAGGCTATCACTAGCCCCTGCTTTCTTGCTTCAATAGCATTACTCGACTATAGCGAGTAGTTAGGTGCTTCCTTCGTAATCTGTACATCATGCGGATGACTTTCTCTTAAACCAGCACCCGTAATCCGAATGAATTGAGCCTCATTCATCAACTCTTGTAAATTACGTGTACCACATAGACCCATACCTGAGCGAAGACCACCGATTAGTTGGAAAATGATTTCAGCAACTGTACCTTTATAAGCTACACGGCCTTCAATTCCCTCTGGTACAAGCTTCGTCTCGCCTTCTTGGAAGTAACGGTCCTTAGATCCAGCTTTCATTGCACCAATGGAGCCCATACCACGATACACTTTATATCGACGTCCTTGGAAAATTTCTGATTCCCCTGGACTCTCCTCAGTACCTGCGAACATGCTACCTAGCATTACTGCACTTGCACCAGCTGCAATTGCTTTCGTGATATCTCCTGAGTACTTAATACCGCCGTCTGCAATAATTGGAACATTATATTCACGAGCAACTGTAGCACAGTCATAAATTGCAGTAATCTGAGGTACACCAACACCTGCAATAATACGGGTTGTACAAATTGACCCAGGGCCAATTCCGACTTTAACGATAGAAGCTCCAGCCTTGATTAGGTCACGTGTACCTTCACCAGTTGCCACATTACCAGCAATGATTACAAGATCAGGATAAGCCTCACGAATTTGTTTCACTGTATTTAGAATGTTAATATGTTGGCCATGTGATGAATCGATAACAACAACATCAATTCCTGCTTCAACTAATGCTTGTGTGCGCTCCATTACATCTTTGGATACACCAACTGCTGCACCAACCACTAGACGTCCAAATTGATCTTTAGCGGCATTCGGATATTGAATCGCCTTCTCAATATCTTTAATCGTAATAAGACCTTTTAACTGATTTGCCTCGTCTACAAGTGGAAGCTTCTCAATTTTATATTTCTGAAGAATAACTTCTGCTTCTTGAAGAGTTGTACCTACTGGAGCTGTAATTAAATTCTCATGTGTCATTACATCTTTAATAGGTGTGGAGAACTCATGAATGAATCTTAAGTCACGGTTTGTTAAAATACCAACTAATTGATTTTCCTTATTTACAATGGGAACACCTGAAATCCGGTACTTGGACATTAGTGCTTCAGCATCATAAACTTGATGATCAGGTGTTAGAGAAAATGGATTCGTAATAACGCCACTTTCCGATCGCTTAACCCGATCTACCTCTTCAGCTTGTTGTGCGATCGACATATTTTTATGGATAATTCCAATTCCACCCTCACGTGCAATCCCTATCGCTAACTTCGATTCAGTTACTGTATCCATAGCGGATGAGATAAAAGGAATATTTAACTTTAGATTCGGGCCCAGTTTAACGGATATATCTATCTCTTTACCGAAAACTTCCGATTTATTAGGTACGAGTAAAACGTCATCAAATGTTAAGCCCTCTTTGTTGAATTTACTTTCCCACACAGTATAGTTCCCCCTTATAGTATTATTTCAAGCGTCTCAGGGCTTGTTGCCCTGTAATTTCCGAACATATTAGTGCCTATCTTATCAAAAGGGCTTTTTGAGTGTCAAGTACATACACGATTGTAACTCCATAGTTCACACAAGCTTCTAATCTGCCACTTGTTTAGACTTGTATTAACTTGTTTTGACGTGAATTGACTTGCCTAGAGCAGGTTTAAACACGAATAGTGTTAGTATTCATTAAATAATGGTTCTCATACAAAGCATCTTATATTCGTTTATACTGAGTCATCCAGGCGGTTTGCGTTATATGGTCATACGTGCGACATATACCATAAGAACATAAGTTACTAATTTTTTTGTGATCATAGCTGTAAAAAAGAATCCATCGTTAGCAATGAGTAGTGGCTTAAGGATTTTGCAGGTTTATTTGTAGGTCAGCTATTCAGAAAAGTCCAACTCCCCTCAGACAGTTCACTTTTCGGCAGCCTGTGAGCCTGCGAAAATTACATTTCACTATCTACTATTTAGGACAAATGATTCTTTGGCTTAAATACCAACCTTTGCCTGTATTCCATACATTCAAAATAATCCTTTAGCTCGATAATTTACTTTAGACTGCACTCCATACATCCAAAAGAGCTTGAAACACCAAAATAGTGACAACTGTTCCGATTAGATTGTACATTTTGCAGTCAAATGCCTAAACATCGACTTCCATTTAGGTTTTGAATGTATGAAGTGCAAGCAAAAGTAACTAGTGTCGATCTGCTTTAGGAATTCGAATTGACTCCACCATTTGTAACAACACATTCTCAAAATAACATACATCTGAAATCTAACTCACTAAACAAAATACACTAAAGAATAAGTACGAGTAATCACGATTCATTTTCAATACCTCGAAACTAATACCTAAATATTCATTAGCTATAAGTCTCCCAGAAATTAACCTCTAAGAAAGGAGGTTCTTGTAAAGATCTAGAAGGTAACTGCAAAAATGTAACAAAGCACTGAGCAGAAAATCTTCCAATATTCGTTCAACTACATTCATACTTAGTTCAATTACTGCCTTAGATAAACCTAATAGTCCCTTAAATCGGGGTTTCTGAACAACAAAAAACCACTATTCATAATCGAATAGTGGCTTACAGTTGCTTGGCAACGTCCTACTCTCCCAGGACCCTTCGGTCCAAGTACCATCGGCGCTGGAAGGCTTAACGGTCGTGTTCGGGATGGGTACGCGTGGTTCCCTTCCGCCATCGTCACCAA
>NZ_JBFULK010000030.1:0-21153 GCF_056400365.1 Paenibacillus sp. P5_B5 | reverse complement strand
AAAATGAGGTGTTTTAATTTGTTGCTTCGCGATGGGATTTCTGGATTTTATAACTCGGAAATCGATGAATCATTGGTAGACATTAGCCATTTTAAAAAGCAATGCTATGCTTTAGCAAATCACGTTGGTGGAAAACTGGTCACTGTTTCTGACTTACAGGCAACCAATTTTTACTGTGCCGATTTACAAATTAACGAAAAAGAGATTCACATCTTATTAAATGGCATTTACCCATTAATCGCTATTGCTTCAAGAGTTGAACACATGAATATTATATTCATAGACGACCAGACACTCTCTAATGGAATTAAAGCTTATAGCACTGAATATCGAGTTTTACAGTTAAGAGAACTTAGTGAATACAGCTAGATGAGCGTAAGAATAGGCTGAGAAATGAGAACACACTCAATGAACATGAACTAAAACAAATTTTTTATTGGATGCCTAAAACAGTTGGTGAGGTAATCTATAACCATTGGGATTAGACCTGCCATTATCATTCAACTAACAGGAAACGATAACGTAAGAAAAGTTGGAAATTTATTAATTAAGAAACTGGTCCTACACAAGGAGTGCAATCAATGAAGCTTTTCACGAAGGAAGTAAAGAAAATCGTAATTGATGAGTGCTTATTTCATTGCATAATTGACCAAACGCCTTCAAATGATTCAAGGTTAATTAAGTATGCAATAGAACATGGATGGGATTTTCGCAATGAGAAGAAAACGGCGAAAATCGAACAAGGTGATTTTCTTATAGATAAATTAGGATTAAGTGTATGACTTCGAATTTCATTGAACTAACGGGACACGATAGTTCATGACAAGGCTGCCAGTTCGATTGGCAGTCTTGCTGCGCTAACGGGCAGGATAGTTGAAGATCAAACGCGGTGAACCGTATCATAAGTAGAGCGAAATTTTCGGTATTAGCTGCTTTACCGAGTACAGAGCTTGTGATCCTGGACGAATGGGGATATCTGCCGATGGACCGGGAGGAAGCGCAACTGCTGTTTCAGGTGATCGCAGCCAGCTACGAACGCCGCAGTCTGGTCCTGACCACGAATCTGGAATTCTCCAAATGGGCTCGATTTTACCGATGACCAGATGGCTGCCGCGATGATTGACCGACTCGCCCACCATGGACAATTGATTGTCTTTGAAGGAGAGAGCTACCGCCTGAAGCATATCCTGATGCGCCAAAAGTGACTGTAGCAACTGGAAATTCCACCTAACAAAACACAGGCCACCCCATAAGCCATGAAATGGCTGCCTGGGACGGCCTGTTTGAGTTTAACTAAAGTTTTTACTTGAAGGGATGAAACCTGCTATATTTCGTATCCGTGTTCTTTTAAATACAACTCACCAGCTTCGCATAGCTCCTCAAGCTCTCGAATGCCCATATATCTATTGTTCCAGGGCGTTACCTTTTCTTCCGTTAGTGAATAGGAGTAGACCAAAGCAGTCCGTTCAAATGTCTCATCATCCGGATTTTCATACCGCTCGCATAGGTCCATAACAGAATCGTACAACGCCAATGCACTCGCATTGTACTTTTCGGATGTATATAGTCTTAAATATTTGAATTGTTTCAGTGATGTAGCTCTTTCGATGGATTCAAGTAGAATTTTTCTTCCAAAGCCTTTGCTCCGCCATTTAGGCAAAACACCGTACCAACTGAGCCAAACGGAATCTCTGTCAGCTTCTACAGTATAAATGCCCGAAATCCCTATGGCAGTTTCATTCTCGTACACAATCCAATAAGCATAGCCCGGATCATTGTTATCAATAGAATTTTTGATGTGCAGAATATCAGGCGAATCCGAAAAAATTTCCTTTTGAATGGTATAGGCCAGTTTTAAATTCTGTTGAGTAACTTCTATAAAATGCATGATTGTAGCACCTCGATTAATTTCATTATAGCGTTGAAAATATTTGCTCTCTTATTACTTGGAAATTCCTCGCCAAAAGACTGTCCAAGCCGACTCCAGCTTCTCGCTAATTCGCTCTGGACTTGAATCATAGAGTAACTCCAGCATCAAGGCATCAACAATCCCAGTAAATGCACTAGCCGGAATAGAGGGTTGTTCCTTATAGATCTCTTCTTTCTTCATCCACTCAGCGAACTTCGCTTCAAGCATCTCCATGACCTGGTCTTCAATGGCAAAGACTTCATTTACTATCACATGATAAAGATGTTCGGGCGGAAAGAAGGAGATACGCAGCCAGAATTTCATCCGCTCGTCTAACTGAAATAGATCTTTAACCATCACTAGATATGCATATAATGATTTCTCCGGCGAATCATTTTTATGATTATTAAAGAACGTAAGCTTTGTGTGCAACTCAACCTCACCGGCATCGCGTAGAACCTGAAGAAATAAATCATCTTTGCCTTTGAAGTGGGAGTATAAGGATTGCTTCTTCAATCCAACTTCTTCGGCTATTTTCGAAAGAGAAGCCCCTTCATATCCGTGAATGGTAAAGTATTTCAGTGCTGCCCGTTTAATCTCATCACTTTTCATTGAATACCACTCCTAAAATACTTACGAACGTTCGTAAGTAATTGTAGCAGATCAAAGAACATAAATCCATATAATTGAACAGAAAATAACATGTATAAAGCCCTATAGCCCTCAACTGAATCCAGTCGAAGGATTATGGCTGTGGGGCTGTGGATGTGGCTCAAAGCAGATGTGGTCATGGGTTTACCTTACGAAGAATTTGAAATGGGCGGTAAGTATAAAGTAATGCCAAAACAAATGAGAGTTGCATGTGCCATTTCCGTATTAATTCAGTTGGTTGCAATCATCTTTATACTACAAGCAGGGAATGTAATCTCGATAGATGCTTTAGATACGAGTGCAAAAGGAGTATGTTACTTTTTTGCATTTTATTTAATAGTGAATACCTTTATGAACGCTTTGTCCAAAAGTAAAAAGGAAAAGCTTGTTATGACACCATTAGCTTTACTCACAGCGATTTGTTTTCTAATTACTGGGATGAATGGTTAGATAATTTGTTGGATGTTAAGCTAACGGGACACGATAATTCAATAGCACACATTGTTGAGCAGACGCTACAGTGCCTGCTCTTTTTTTAACTATCGGGCAGATTTGCTTAGCAATTTTCACCCCGTGGTATGGTATTTTATGGTACATTATCTTTGGAGGTGATGTGTTGAAAGGTTATCAACCCATTTCATCATTGGCTATACTTTTTTTATTTCTGGTTGTCTCTGGTTGTAGTAATGCAACAATTGGTGGGGAAAAAATAGCCTACATTTCAGCAACTGAAAATTCCCAATACGTAAAGACATTTAACGACTTACACCTCGGAATTTTATACGATTACAATTTGAAATTACCGGAAGCTGATAAAAGTTGGGTAACTCTTTGGGTAGAGGGTTATAAAAATGGAGAAAAAACCGTTCCTTTCCGTTTGACAGAACTTTCATATGGCTTAAATCCTAATCAAGTTGATGAAGGTCCAATGGGATTTGGCATTATCAATCCCCAACACGAAAATGCTTCGTTCTTCTTGTATTCATCGGGGGTATCTATTCCCCCTCTTGAAGTAGAAAACATCTTAAATTCAGAAGGAGTAGGGGCAAGCTACTGGGGCATTGCAATCGGTCAAGAGGAAGTGGGCTTAGAATCAGGAGAAACGAAAGTGTTGGGAGTTTACCGTCAGGCAGGAAATTCAATAAGAACTTACGACTATCAAGATATGAATCAAATAACACAGATGATAAATGAGGATATAACTGTACTCTTGCTTAAGATTAAAGTGGAGAGAAAGGATTAATTTCTGACTGTTACGCTAACGGGACACGATAGTTTAATAAAAGAGTAGCACTATTGGGGCATGGTAGAGGGTGTCATGGGAAAATATAGTATTAGACTATGGTTATTGATCCTACGCGATTTTTGAATAGCAAAATCGGTAATAAAATAAGTTTTAGACTGACCCCATAAAAGAGGTAGCTGCAGTCTAGGACGTGAAAATAAAGTCCTAGACTGCAGCTGCTTTATTATTCTATCGTTTCCGGTTAGGAGCTTAACAAGCCGACGAAATTCAACTTCTCGGATTACGTCGGTGAACGAGAAGCGACGTCTACTCGGCTAGGTAGGTTTTATTTGCTGCATTGGCTTCGCGTACATTTTATTGAGTATAATCGTTTGCACGATAATGAATATGCCGCCAACCGCCCAATATAATGGCAACGCAGCGGGCATCGCAAAAGAAAACACACCCATCATGATCGGGGACAACAATCCGATGAAAGCCATTTGATTGTTTTGATTTTGCTGATACTGCGCTGAAACGGATTGCGACACGCGAAACTGAACGTAATAAACCGCAGCGGCAATAAGCGGCAAAATCATATCCGTTTTCCCCAAGCTAAACCACAGAAAATTGTGAGCTGCGATCTCTGGGGTGCGACGAATGGCGTAGTAAAATGCGAGGGTGATCGGCCATTGGAGAAGCATCGGCAAACACCCCATGCTTAAGGGATTGAATTGATGCTTCTGGTAGAGCTGCATCATCTCGATTTGCTGTTTCTTTTTTGCATCTGCGCTGATGTCGTTCTTATACTTATCCTTTAGTGCGTTTAACTCCGGCTGAAGGACGACCATCTTTTCTTTTATGGCCATTTGCTTTTTGGTTTGATTCATCATGAGCGGCATGATCGCAAGTCTGATGATGAATGTCATCAGCACGATCGATAATCCGTAGTTTCCGTGAAACGCATTCGCGAAAAATTTGATTAGGAACGAGAACGGATAAATAAAGTAGTGGTTAAATATCCCTTGCGAATCGGCATTAATCGGGTTTGATGGGGATGCTGTTGAGCATCCGCTAAGTATAATGATCGGAATAACCCCAATCAATATGACGAGAATGGGCTTGACCCATTTTTGGAGCATCAAAATCTTTTTCACTGTTATCCTCCCTAATTGAATGTATTGAATATCAATGTGGGGAAGGACAATTGGCATCTTCATCAGATTCTTTTCGTCTGGCGACACGTACTATCCACCGTTGGATACTGTTGGGCTGCGGCAGCCTGATAGCCACAAACATAGTTGAACCGGTTGCAGCAATTTCATGACCCCAGCGTATTTCTTGCAAAGAAAAATTGGTGAATGGAAGAAACACTATGGAAGAGATGAGAGTGATCGATAATCCCAATTGAACCAAGTCAAAAAAATGTTCCAGTCAAGTTCACCTCCGTATGAGCCATATTGGAAATATTCAGATAATTATTATACGTTGGAAAAATTATGTAGTTGCACTATCCTACCCGTTAGCTTAATGCCGTCCCCAGTCTACAACTTTATTTTCATGGTCTAACACTTTATTTTTCATTAATTATACTATAATAATTAGAGGATAATATGTTCAATATGAGAGCATACATCCTCTATTTTTATATATGATAGATTTGTTATTTAGGTTTTGAAAAAATCGTCTACTATGTATATAATGTGAAAATTAATAGAACATTTGTTTTGAATTGCGGAGGACGTAGCCCATAGCGGGAGGCGTAGCGAGGTTTAAACCGAGCGTAATCATTTATGTTTTGGATGGTGAAATTCTATGAAAGTACAAGAAGTTGTTTTAGAAGAAAACATCAAACGATATATGTTGGTAGATGGAGACGGTTTACCTGTGATCCCTGTATTAAAATACCTTAAATACCTAGATCAAACGGGAAAAAGCAGAAATACACAGAAAACATATTGTTATGCATTAAAGCAGTATTTTGTTTACTTACATGACACAGATAAAGATTATAAGCACATTCGATTTGAAGATTTGGTAGAGTTTGTTGGTTGGTTACAAAATCCTTTTGGAAGTATTAAAGTAACCCCCTTAAAACCGATAAAGGTAAAAAAGACAGAGAAGACCATTAACCTAACAATTACGGCGATTACAAACTTCTATGATTACTTGTATCGAAATGAAGTGCTTTCTCATGATATGTCTGAGAGCTTAATGCGACAAGTATGGGGAAGATCGCAATATAAGAGTTTCCTACATCATGTTAATAAGGATAAGCCGTCGGTACGGAACTTATTAAAGATCAAAGAGCCCCGCAAAAAGGTTGAAACGCTTTCGAAAGAACAAGTGAAGCAAGTTCTGAATGCAACGACAAACATCAGAGATCGGTTTCTCATTCAAGTGTTATTTGAAACAGGTTTGCGTATTGGCGAAGTCCTCTCACTCTATTTGGTGGATTTTAAGTTCGATCATAGGGGACATCGTATTGTATTAACAAATCGAGGAGAATTAGAAAACGGTGCCAAGCTCAAAACGGGTGAACGGGGAATTTTTATTTCCCAGGCATTGATGGACTTATTTGACGACTATTTATATGAAGTCCTTGATGAGTTGGATTTTCGTTCGAACTTTGTCTTTGTGAAGCTTCGAGGTGAAAATGTAGGGAAACCAATGACCTCCATCGATGTTGAATCCTTGTTTAAACGGTTGCGGCAGAAGACAGGAATAAATAAACTTCATCCCCACCTATTTCGCCATACACATGCAACGATGTTCTATAAGGAAACGAAAGATATTAAGCAGGTGCAAGAACGACTAGGGCATTCACAAATCCAAACAACGATGAATTTATACCTACATCCTTCAGAAGAAGACATCCGTAAAGATTGGGAGAAAGCACAGCCAGTATTTCAGCTGAATTAAAGAAGCTAAGGTGATTGAAGATGAAAAAGACAAAGACGGTTATACATCCTTACAGAGCCGAGTTAAGATTTCATGAGCGATTAGAGCAAGAACTCTCTAGTTATCCTGAAAAGACCATCCATACTGATGGGTCAGTAGTTATAGAAGATGTAAATAATCCGTACTTCTTGGTCAATGATAAATGGAATATTGATTTTATTGGTGAAATAAAACAGTTTAAACAGATAGCGGAGAATTATAAGCACTCAACAAAAAATATCCATTTTCGAATTAATAGCTTTACGGTTAATTTAGAAGCAAAATACTTGTGGTACCACGAGCTGTTTTATGCTGAGAAGGCTCTCATCACTATTTTTGTGGGACAATGCTGGAGCGTATTCACAAAATTCCTAAATGAAAAATACCCTACTCTGTTTTCCCTACTTGACTTAGACATTGATAAAGCAGAGCGTGAATGGCTATTCTGGTTGCATGAACAAAACTTTAAGACGCACGAGATTCAGAAACATGCATTTCGTGCCGAAGTCACACGAAAAACACATTTAGCCGGCTATATACGGTTGTTCTTATCAAAGTTATTGCAATTAACAGATACTCGTGAAGAATGGGAAAAAGATCGTTGGGATATAAGGATACTGCATAATAAATATGGTATTCATTATAACAAGAGTAATTCTGCCCACTATCTCGATTTCACGAAAATCGGAAATTTAAATATGCGTCGGCAGATTAAAAAGTACCTTAAACTACGTTTACTGAGTAAACAAAATTTTACTTGGGCTTCTGCAATAATTTATATGAGTTTTTTACCGAACTTTCTTGTTTGTGTAACTTCAATGGAACCAAAGTGGAATGATCTAAAAGGTTTAAAACGCAGTCACATTGAGAGATACATTCAATGGTTGCATGAGTATGCCCAAGAGAATATAAAACATAAAAATGCACATCCAGAACGTTATATTAACAAAGCGCTTTTAGTTTCTGGCAAGTTTCTTGAGGATCTTCACCGTTATGAATATGACATCGCTCCTGAAACTCCTATACAAAAGCTTATTTACCCAGAGGATAAACCCAAACTTCGAAAAAAGTCTATTGATCAGATTGATTACATTCCTGACTATGTACTGGAACAATTATTTACTCACATTAATGATTTACACAAAGAGGTCATTCCTGTTGTGTGGATTGGCTTTAAAACAGGGCTGCGTATTTCCGATGTTTTAGGCTTAACTTTAGACTGCTTGGTGAAGCTGAACGGAAAATACTCCATCGTAACCGATATTGAGAAAACCTATGTCCAAGGACACCGAATTCCCATTGATGAAGAGTTGGCGGATATTCTTGCAGTCCTCATTCAACAATCTAAAGAACAAAGCAATCATGATAATAATCCTGAAGGATTCATTTTCATTCGTTATCGTGGTACTCGTAAAGGGCAACCATTCTCCCAACATTGGGTTCGAGCAAAACTAAATGAACTGGCAATTAAAAAGAATATTACCGATGAGAATGGAAATGTGTTTTACTTTAAAACCCACCAGTTTAGACATACTTATGCCGTCAAAATGTTAAATGGCGGAGCGGATATTCTTACCGTGCAAGAGTTGTTAGCTCATGCTTCTCCTGAAATGACCCTACGCTATGCAAAGCTTTTAGATGATACGAAAAGAAAAGCTTTTGAAGCTGTTATTAATCAAGGTGTGTTTAGCTTCGATCTTAACGGTGATGTGCAAGAAATTAAAGCAGGAGAAGACATTCCTGAGGAGATCCTTCAAGCGTTATGGCAAGACCACAAGCTGAATGCGATGGATAATCCTTACGGAACATGCCACGCTCGCTTGAAAGGAGACTGTCCTCACATGGAAGCACCACCTTGCTTGACATGCAACGGAGGAAGCCCGTGTAAGGATTTAGCCATTGGCTTCTCTGAATTGGATGTACAGAAATATGAATTGCATATTAAAACTACCTCGAGAGCAATAGAGATAGCAAAACAACGTGGTCGTGAGGATATGGCTGAAAAACATGAGAAAAACTTACTTCGGTACCACGGCATTTTAAATAACCTTCAAGAAGGTAATATCATTTTCGGTAGGCAAGATCGTATAAAAAGAAAGGTGGGTGCTGGAAATGGCTAATTACGACCGAACAGCCCATCTGAAGAGCATTCATGAAAAGCGGAAGACGAATACCTTGGAAAAAGTAGACCAGGCGATTAAACGCCTTATAAAAGCCAACAAGGGCATCAATTTTAATAGCGTGTCAGAAGAGTCGGGCGTCTCAAAGGCAAGTTTATATAACCATATAGATATCCGTGAGCGTATTGAATCCTTACGCCATCAACAATCCAAAGCACTAACCCCAAAACAGATAAAACGTGAGATGAATGATGCTAATAAGGATGTACTCATCGAAGCACTAAAACGTAAAATAAAGGAATTGGAAAAAGAAAACAAAGAATTACGAGAGCAAATGAAAAAGGCTTATGCTCAGGTATACACAAAATTTTAGAGCATTTTTTTTGGACGCGCCAGAGATTGAGCTCTTCAAGTACCGGCGATCATAGGGCGAGGAAAGGAGTATATAAGCTGGAAATAAAAGATGATGTTGGGCAATTACGAGACGGTATCGATGAAATGGAAGCAACCATTGAGCGTCTTCGATCAGTGATACAGGGACTTAAAGAGCAACGGGACGCACTTGAGCAGGGGAATCTGGTACTTTATCAGAAACTCACTCAGCCTGATTTTTGACGTGTTCCCCGAAGTGAATAATTAGACTGATTCACACAGAGACACAGCGGCACACTTAGACTAGAAGATATAGTCTTAGTTGCCGCTGTAATATTGTAACTATCGTTTCTCATTAACGGACATGGCTGCCAAATGGCAATCTTATAGTCCACTTCTTTAGACATAAGTTCTTTTTTCTAAACATCCAATGCCTTGAGTTCTAATCTTACAGGAAAGGTATACCCCATTGACTCTACCAACTTCATAGCTTCCTCATCCTGTTCATTAACCAGCGAATAAACTTCGTTTCGACCATTCTTAATGTGATACTCAAAACCCTTCGTTATGAGAAACTCACCCAACCCTTTATTACGCCAACGAGGAATTACGAATAATCTTTCAACTGCACCAGTTTGCCAACACATAACGCTGCCAACAAGTTCATCGCCTTCAAATGCAGAAATGGTATGTAACTCTGGACCACCCATCATCCATTCCAACATATTTACACTTCTGTATACAACGCCTTGATAAAATTGATTTTCTAACTCGGTGTATTTGATTCTTTCTTCTTTGGATTCCATTGGGTAGTATTTGACATTAACTCCAACTGGCGTTCTGACTTCAGGTATGGGGTTTTCAAGTGAACGCTTTGCTATATAATATGTTTGATACGGGTTAAAGTCCTTCTCTTCGTAAAACTCTCTGTCGCCATAAAAGTCTTTCCACGCAACTACCTTAGTTTTCTTGTTTGGATTACGCAGCTTTTGACAGGTATCTATGAATGTAGGGTATAGAGCCATTCTCACTTCATCCATACGGCTTGAAGCTAATTCATTAGTGGGCATTTCGATTTCGAATACATCATGATCATCAGCTATTCCATGTCTTAAGAATCCAACACAAATTAAATTACCGTCCTCGTTAAATACACAACTCATCCTCTGATGATCGAAATCTTTATTGTACTTAAAAAGTATCCATGCTTTGTGACTTAAATTTTTAACTGAATCCTCTAATTCAATGCAATATGGACGAACTTGTAATGACATCCTAATGTCCTCCCTGAAAGTTGTTTTTTCAATCGTAAGCAAATCGCAGCAACGGCACGGATTCGGTCTACGATCCCCCCGACCGCCACCCGACCAAATTACAACTAACGCAAACCTACGTCATGACGGCGGTTCGCAGCCGTCTCACGCACGAGCTTCTTAAGCACATGGATCGCCCGTTCCTCGACGCGCTTCGCTTCTCGGAACATTTCGACCCGTTCGGCGCCCTTGACCCCAGCCGTGAAAACCCGTTTGAACAGACCAGCAAGTACGCGGTATTGTTCCGCCGCCTCGCAGACCTCCGGCCAAACTGATCCGACAGTTTCCGTATAAATGGCAATGTCCCGTTTCGTCGCTGCATAAGATGTGAACAGAGACCGCGCTCCGTCCGCATCATACTCACCGTCTTCCAGCGCCGAAATGATCATTTCGTAAGCCGCTTGCCCGCAACCGTATTCATTTTTTGACAACATGATGTCATGCGTCTCCCACTTGAAAATCGCCTGGACGAACGACTCCTTGAACACTGCGAGCGGATCCATCGGGATTCGGTCATCCAATGTTTGGTAGTACCAGTAAGGCGTACCGTTCCGGCCAAATTTGTCATATGGCAACGTCTTGTACCCTTCAACCGAATCCGAGCCGTCCGAATAATAGAGCAATTCCCGGTCAGCGTCATATCCTGTCATGACGACGAAACCGTTATGCCAGAAAATCGCTCCCACGCCGCGATCGACAGACGCGATAATATCGGTAACAGCACGACGCCGTTGGAGCGGAAAAGTCGGCTGAAACGCGAAGCCCGCGCGCGATGACGCGGTGACCCCGATGAAATCGCAAGCAAGAAAATTTTCCGCTATCCAATTGTAAGCGGTCAGCGATTCGGCTGTCAGCCGCCGGTCGACGGTGAAACGAAATCCAGACACAGACATGCCCGCAAGCATCGGCTTTGGCATGTCGAACCAGCCTTGATGTGTCAATACGGCGTGCATCGCGTCGACATAGGACAGCGACTCCGCGTGCATATGCAAGTTTTGAAGCAAAACAACGCCCATCGAGCAACCCCCTCTCACTATCTCGGTGTCGACTTACCCCATCGCGGAACGACGGTACGCTTCGGATCGGGCAGGCGGTTCGACAGTTTGCGAAACCGGTCCATCGCCTCCTCCTCGAGCGCGACCGCCGTCTCGAACGCGCGCACGAGCGCCGGCACGTTAGCCATGTCCCACCCTTCGAACGTGTCCCCGATCTCTGCATACAACCGCGACGCTTCGACTAGCTCTGGCCACAGATGGTGGATGGCCTCCAGATAGTGCCGAATTTCATCCCGGGCATAGATGTACGATTCAATTATGTAATGCGCCCCGAACACATCGTAATCGCCTTTCTGAAGCGCCCGGATCATAAACGAATAAGCAAGCCTTCCCGATCCAATGTCCGTATTTGGAAGAGTCTTATGCGGCGTCGTCCAATCGTCCAGAGCAAGCCGAATCGATTCGAGCGCCATCGTCTCGAGCGACACATCTATTGCGTCTGCGACGGCTTCTGCATACCAGAACCCCGTGAAGTTCAGCCCTAAATTGTCATAGAGCACGATCTGGTCTTCGTCCGACATGCCGTCCTGTACGAAAAATACGCTGTCTTCGTCGTCATAACCGCGTATGACTCCGAACTCCGGAATCCAATAAATCACTCCGATGCCACGGTCGAGCGACCGTCTAGTCCAGTCAATTGCAGCCTGCTGATAAAAGCGAAATGTCGGATGGCGAGTCCGTCCGGCATCTCGATCCGACAGCAGACCGACGTTGTCCACGGCTGGTCCATGTTCATCCACCCAGTTGCCGTATGCACTGACGGAGAGCGGCAGCAGCCGTTCGTGAACCGAAAATTTGAACGCCATGCCGGTCAGTCCGGACAACATATATTTTGGTCCGGCGAATATTCCTGCCGCCGTTAGTACCGCGTGCAAGCTGTCGACGTACGACTTTGATTCCCTTCGTATCCTGAACTTGTCCAAGTAAACGCTCGACATTCTTTAATGCTCCCTTTCGATCCGGCTCAACACATCCGCGCACCTCTCGCGCAGTTTCACCCGCAACCACTTCGGACCAAGGAGTGCTTCCCACCGAGCCGTCGTCAAATGCTGCAAGAAAGTGTCCGTATCGTAAAAATAGACATCATATATAAGATGGTCATCCGAAGACAACCTTGCGGCGAATCCATTCCACGTTCCACCGCCTGGCGGCGCTTCCGCGAGCCGAAGGCGAGCCGTGAACGGCTTGCGGACGGCAGGCGCCGTCTCGTCTGGCAGTCCGCGTTCCGCCTCCGCCGGATTGAAGCAGCGCTCTGACACGTATACCGATGCAATCTGATTCAACCGGAACGTTCGTAGCTTTCCGCTCGTCTCGCAGCATGCTTCCAAATAATCCGTGTTATAGTGCGCAAACAGCCGCAACGGCCACACAACGAGATGCTCGCCGTCACAGCGAATCTCCGTCACCCGCGCTTCTCGGATCGCATTTGTGAGCCGGAGAACGTTCTCCATAAGTCGCGGATTCGCCTGAAACGAAGGTAGTTTACTGTCCAGGACCATATCCTGCCCGCCCGTAAACCGGTC
This sequence comes from Paenibacillus sp. P5_B5, assembly GCF_056400365.1. Lineage (NCBI taxonomy): Bacteria > Bacillati > Bacillota > Bacilli > Caryophanales > Paenibacillaceae > Paenibacillus > Paenibacillus sp. P5_B5. Next base: position 8,045 of record NZ_JBFULK010000030.1, on the reverse strand, counting down.
CAGCAGCTGCGCAACGCGGCGGACCTGGTCTGCGTTATCGTAATCGTACTGATTGTATCGGTTTACAAGAAAACGGAGCACGTTTTTTTCCTCTTCCGTCATGTATAAGCTCGCCAGAACGTAGGCCCTGTCCTCGTACATGTACCCGCGATGTTTCGCGACGTAGAGTAGCGGAGCGCGGAGCGTGTGCTCCATATATTCGATGTCGCGCTGGGCTTGCCGCCGCGAAATTTCGAAATGTTCCGCAAGCGCTTGGCTGTTTGGATACCTGGATTCCCGAATCCGCTGATCGAACCACTGAATCCGGTGTATGCTGCTCAACCGAGACCGTCCCCTTCCGTGTACAGTTCGTTCATCCTTCTTATGTCATTAGACCACTCCCACGGCGGTTCTGGCAACCAATATTCGTTCGGAAATATGAGTCCCCCGTCCCTTCAAGGAAGGAACGGGGGCTCGACTTACACGCGTCGCGTCGTTTAAATAATCGCTGCTTCGACTTTTGCTTGACCTACACCGTGGCATCGCTTGCAAACTTTGATTTGCTCGCCTGCCGATTTTGTCCGTACGTACAACAGTTTGATGCGCGTCGCGGCGCAAATCGGGCAAGTACCGCGTCCCCGGGATGGGAGGCTCCAGAGCACACGACCGCGTTTTGTTTTCGACATGGATAGGTACCCCTTTTCTCTTAGTGTCGTGTAACGATGTTACTTCCACAGTATATAAAAGGCGGTGCGACATATGATGTCGTATCAGTCGATCATTGTTACGTGCTAGCTTAACGATCGACATCAATTAATTCTATTTATTCTCAGCACGGAAAATAAAAGGGTTTACATATTAGTTATGTTTAATATGTAAACCCTCTGTTTTAATATATTTTTCTCAACCAAGGTCTTGATAATTTTCAGTCTAATGGTTTATTTTCTTTTAGCAGAGGGAGCGTGATGTAGTGGAAGAGATAGCTGGAATTATTGTAATTTTTATTGTTTTTATGATTCCTATGTATGGAGTATTAATATGGACTTATTTTTGTCCTGAGGATAGTTTATTATGGGGGAAACGATGGCTGTATRAAGAAGAGCCTGAAATATCTAATGCGGCAATTCGCTTTGCGAAAGTATCCTCATTGACAGCTATTGTGGTGCTGACTATTATATTTGGAGTCCTAATATTTAGATAGCATCAACATCCATTTGTACTTTTTTGATTCTCGTGATACCTCAATCTTGTTCAARTAATATCGAGGGTTGTTCCCTATAGTATGCAAAAAGCGGTTAAGCTAACGGGACACGATAGTTGCAGATCAATAAGGTGAACCGTATTATAAATAGTGGTAAAGCGGAGAGTAGTGTTGCGAATAGATTCGGTAGGAAGTTACTGACACCCTTGCACATTCGTGCATGAAAAGCTAGGTAAAATCAAATGATTTCTTCTATCCTTAGGAAGAAAGGAGGGTGGGGCATATGGATTGGCTGAAAAGAATGAACGGTGCCGTTAGCTATATTGAAGATAACCTAACGGGGGAAATTGACTTTGAAATAGCTGCAGGAATTGCGTGTTGCTCGGTTTATCACTTTCAGCGATTGTTCTCGTTTATAGTTGAAATCCCGTTATCAGAATATATTAGACGCAGACGATTAACCCTCGCGGCGTTTGACTTACAGGGCAGCAATATTAAGGTAATCGACATTGCTCTTAAATATGGCTACGACTCACCGGAAGCATTCGCCCGTGCGTTTCAAAAAACGCATGGAATCACACCCACTATGTCACGTAATCTGGGTGTTAGCCTTAAATCATATCCTCGAATATCCTTTCAAATTTCGATTAAGGGAGTTGAAGAAATGAATTACAAAATCGTTCAGAAAGAGGATTTTTCTGTCTTTGGAGTTGAAGAAATATTTTCAACTGAGAATGGTGAGAATCATAAGGCGATTCCGGGGTTATGGAAAAAAGCCTTTGATGAAGGAATAATTGATCAGATGATTAAAGCATCAGGTATGTATTGGGACAATTCAAGCAAAGGAATCAAACCTGTAAATGCAGTAATGTGTTATCGCAATACCGGCGGGACCACATTCCCTTACATGCTTTACGCCATCTCACCAAAAAGCGGTACGCCAGAGGGATTTGCTTCTCTTGAAATTCCAGCTGGGACATGGGCAGTCTTTACGACAGAAGAACATACGGTTGATCAAACATCCGAACATGTACAAGCATTATGGAAACGCATATACAGTGAATGGTTTCCTACTGCAAGTTATGAGCATGTTAATGGTCCTGAGTTTGAAATGTACGGTGTCTCGGAAACGGAAAATGAATTTTGTGAAATATGGATTCCCGTTCAAAAGAAATAAGTAATAAAAGATGAAACGGTGTATAACAGGGTCTCAGGGTCTATAATAGCCTTTTCGGCATAGCTAACGAATTGAGCAATCGTTATTTGATTGGAACAGGACAGTTAAACGTTCTAAGCGCTTCGTTCTTAGGACTGAACTAACGGGACACGATAGTGCAACGATAACAGGCTGCCGATATTTCAGCAGCCTGTTTGAGCTAACGGGCAGAATAGTTACAATATGTGGTAATATGTTGAGATGTGTTTGTTTAGTAAGTCACTATAAAATGAACTTGATGGAGGTACGGAGGATGAATTCTGGGCTGGAAGCACTTAATTCCTCGATTAAAAAAGAAGCAGATCAAATACTATACGGAAATGGTTTAATGAGGATTTTAGAGGGATACGGAAAAGTATCTCTAAGCGGAAGCCACTTTTTGGACTTAATGACTTGGAGAGATTTAGATTTATATTTAACCAATGAAAGAATGAACGAAGAAACCTTTTTTGAATTAGGTAAGGATATTTCGTTATGTATTAATCCTTCAAAAATGAATTATAGAAATGAGCTCATCGGGCGTACAGAACACTTGCCAAAAGGATATTATTGGGGGTGTTACACAGACATTAATTCAAATGCTTGGAAGATTGATGTTTGGGCAATTTCTCAAGAGGAATTTGATAATAAAAAGAAGGAGATTCATGATTTAAAATCTCAAATTGATGTGGTGCAAAGAATGGTTATTTTGAACTTAAAGAATAGCGTATATAACCATCCCTTATACCGCAAAAAATTCTTTAGTGTTGATATTTATAATGCGGTTATCAATGATAACGTTAATAATGATGACAACTTTAGAGAGTGGTTACTACATAACAGAGCAATCAGATTATAAAACGTCGTTGAACTAACGGGACACGATAGTTCAATAATGCAAGGGCTGCAAATTGGTAGCCCTTTGTTCAGCTAACGGGCAGTTTAGTGCAAGAAGGAATTTGGTATAGACACGCGGAAATAAATTATATAAGAAACTAATGAGATTGCGGTGGCTTGAGTTAGGCCAGACAAGGGTTAAAGTCATTTAAATAAAAAGACGAAGCCAATTATGGCTCCGTCTTTTGTAGGTTTGCATACCCTTTTAACCCTAGAGAATAAGGTTCTTTTTACAAATGAACTATTGCACCGAAAATACAGTCTCCAGCTCAGGTATGTATTCCTTGACCATATTTTTGTCTTCCCACCGTCCTGTAACCCCAGCTGGGGCTTGACCTTCGGATACGACTAAGTACGGTTTGATGGTTACGGTACGCGGTAGAGTCTTGAAGGGTTCAAAGCGAATAGTATAAGATTCGCTTAAGGGGTGATAACCGATGGGCTTCAGTTGAACGCCATGTTCATCCACAATGTCATACTGAAGAGCGATGACGCCCCCGTCAGCACCCTTGTATTTCGAAGGGATAGAAGCCAGCATTTCTTCTACGCTCTGGCCCGGTTTGGTTTTGTACTCAACGGATAACTGCGTTGTGATTGGGGTGATTTCCAGCTTGCTGTTCTGCAAGTTAATGTTATCGTGATGCTTGGTCTCCGCTGAAGTTAGAACGGTAACGGGCGTTGATCTTGTAACAGGCAGAACGAATTGGAACGGGACATTGTAACCCTTTAACGTTACATTTACAGTCAAGTCAAACTTATCAGGGAACTGGACAGTCGTCTGTGTTGTGCGCGGCTCATAATAAGTGCTGAAAACCTCAACGATTAGGCTGGAAGCAGTCTCACCGTCCATGTGTTCGTAATTCCAGAGCAGAGGTTGGCCTTTATAGAGGACCTCAAACTTATCTACCGCCCCTTTATTGGCATCGGAAGGCAGCGAATTGGGCTCCGAAGCCAGACGGTTTCCAGGAGTGGTTATGTTCATAAGAATTCGGGTCCCGTCAAATAACAACGTTGGAATATTCATAGTCACCTTGCCATGGGTCACGCTTTGGTTTACGTTTGTGATGAAATCCTCGGCTTGTTGAACACCGGGATCTGCGTTGTTTTCGCCCCATAATGAATAGATTTGTCCTAGAACCGGAATTTGCTTGAGTGCATCAGCCATTACGGGCGATACAAAGCCGGATGCAATGAGTGTAACTCCAAGGATTGCAGCGGCTGCAGTGGAACCCCCCCAGTTCTTAAAAGTCCTTGATACATTTGTCTTTCTCTGAATGGGCGAAATGGAATTATCGGTTTCCCTGATGATTTGGTAAGTCTCATTCAGCTTGGAGCGGGCAATATCAGATAACTGATCGGGAAGTAGGCTCTGGCAGTTCTTTAATTGTTCTTCTAACTTAGTGTTCACCATGTAGCAACTCCATTTCTTGATTGATTTGAGATGAATGCTTTAGCTTTTTGCGGGCGCGATGCAGCCGGGTCTTCACGGCTACCGTAGAAATTTCGAGAATGTCGGAAATTTGACTGATCGGCATGTCATGTAGATAATGAAGGAGAATGACAATCCGTAGGTTCTCCTCAAGATGTTGAACGGCATCCCATAATTCGATTTTCTCATAATCCTTGGAAGTGGAAGGTACGTCGGGAAGCTCTCCGTAAGGGAGGGCTCTTGAGCTGTTTTTGACCATTTTGTTGCATTCATTAATCAGAATCCGGAAGATCCACGTTTTGAAAAAAGCGGGCTCTCTGAGTGTATGGATGGACTTAAAGGCTTTAAGCATCGTCTCCTGCAGGGCATCTGCACAATCTTCGTCTTTGTTGACAATGGACCTTGCAGTTCTAAATAAAGGTAACTCTATCTCTTGCATCAACTGCATGAATGCTTCAGGGTCCCCAGCTTTGGCTTTGATGACAATAGGATCTATATGCAAAGGTTCACCTGCTTTCTTGACTAGAAGGTTTAGTATGTTCGTAACGTTACATATATTAGATCGGGTAGGTAGCTAGAAGGTTACATGGAAAAAAAACCACCGTATTCGGGGACTACACCCCGTTTGTAAGACAGGGATCAAAATACCTTGCAAGTTTAAGTGGCCAGTCGTCGGAAATTTACTGGCGACTGGTTATTTAGTTTCACCTGAATCCGAATTGAGTTATAGTAAATGATGTAGTCTCGAACGGTCTGTTCAACGATTGCCGTCGTTGTACACGTGAGATCTTCGAGGTAGAACGTTTCAGACTTTAGTGTGGAATGAAACGATTCGATGGGGGCATGATCAGCGGGCGTTCCTTTACGGGACATGCTCATGGTAATGCCTTTTTCCTTTATCGCTGTCTGGTAGGCCTGAGACGTATATACACTGTCCTGGTCGCTATAAAGCAGCATACTTGTCTGTATTGGAACATGATTCAGCGTATCCAAAACTAGGGATGTATCTTGCTTGTCCGCTATACAGTAAGCCACAATCGCTCCGTTGTACAGGTCCAGAATGCTGGAGAAGTACAACATCTTACCGCCAAATGGTAAATATGTAATGTCCGTGACGAGCTTTTGCAAGGGCGCTTCAGTATGAAATTGTCGCTTGAGCAGGTTTTCTGCTGGATGTACAGGTTGCCCAGTGACCTTTCGTTTTTTTGTTCTCACGCGGCACTGCAACCCCTCACGCTGCATTATCCGCTGAACTCGTTTGTGATTTATGGGCTCTTCAGCACTAAGGTGGGCATTGATTTTCCGGTACCCACATCTGAATTTATGCTGTGCGCAAAGCTGCCTTATCTTCTCCACTGTAGCCTCTGAACTCTCGGTCTCTACGGCTGCTTTCCAGCGGTAGTAGGTGGCTCTTGCAATCCCAAGCCATGCGCAGGCCTCAGACACCGTTACTTCTTCTCGAATGGACTAGATCCAGGCAATGACGACTCGTCGCCCACCTCCTTTCCAGTCCCCTGTACTTTTTTAGCAGGTTTAATTGCTGCTTTAGGAATCGGTTCTCCGCTTTTACTTTTTCCAGCTCCGTAGCGTGTTCTGGACCTATTCCGTAACTGTAATTGTTTACCCACAGGCTGCTCCAACGCAAAAACACCTTCTAAATAGATTGTTTCTCGTTGTTGAATAAACGAGGAACTATAGTTGAATGATTCACATTGATGAGCAGGTGCTTCGGTATCTTGCTCTTTTTACTAAGCTAACGGGCAGAATAATTCCAATATGTGGTATAATATTGATGGGTAATAAAGTAGTACTGATAAGGGGGAGGTATGGTGAAGTATTGGACATATATTGGTGTGTTCTCATCATTAGGAGCTATAGCACTATGGTTAGTTCTTAACTTCATTAACCCATACAATCCTGAACCAGCTAGTAATGATGTTTTAGTAAGAACGGGCATATTCCTTTTAGCCCCAGCATGTGTAGCATTAATTGGTTCAATTATTAACAAACGTATTATTATGTTCATTGCATTCTTCTGGTCGCTCCCTATAAGCCTTTATTTAGCGATGACGCCTAGTGTATTCAAGTTATTTATAGTTACTTCCTTTTGCTACCTTTTTACCGGGATATTGATGAGGAAGAATATTACTCGGGGGTTAAGATGAAGTCCGTTAAAATAATGTTATTAGGAATAAGCATGATGCTTTTTGCAGCAGTTTGGGCGCTCGACCCAGGTGCTAGTTTGGGTGGAGCAGAATTTATAATATTGTTTTTTGGTTTGATAACTTCGGTAATTGGATTCTTTTCTAGAGATGTGAAGAATTGAACCGGTTCTCAACTAACGGAGAACGATAGTTCTACGATAAACAGGCTGCCGATATTTCAGCAGCCTGTTTGAGCTATCGGGCAGCATAGTTAAACAACCTTCCCTAATGCGTTATTTCAAAAATGAGCAATCGAAAAGAAATCACATCAACCGTACCATGGTATAATATTCGTATACAGATAATTACATAAATTAAATCCTTTTAAAGAAGGGGAATGAGCAATATGGCAAATATCGAGCACTTACAGACCGTGAATGTTCCAGCTTCAACGGTATATGAAGCATTAACCACTGCAAAAGGACTTTCAGAAATATGGACAAATGAACTAATAGTCAATGATCAGATCGGTTGTATAAATGAGTTCCGATTCGGCGGCAAAGGCTTAACAAAGATGCGAGTTGATGAGCTTGTTACCGATAAAAAGATTTTGTGGCAGTGTGTTGATTCAGATCCAGAATGGATAGGTACGACAATTTCTTTTGATATGGAGGAAAAAACTGGGAAGACTTCAATCATTTTTCGTCAGATGAATTGGGAGGAAGTGACCGCATTTTATCGCGTATGTAATTATAACTGGGCTATTTTTTTGTACAGTCTTAAACAGTATTGCGAAGAAGGCGAGGGTCTTCCGTATCATAAACGGAAGTTTTAGAACCATTGAAAACACGGATGGGTGGACTAAAGTACATGATCCCGAGAACTGATTTCGGAAGTATTGGGTAAGTACGAAGAAGTTGTCACCCAAGTCTTGACAATCATTCGTTCAACTAACGGGACACGATAGCTCAATAAAGACATTTGAAGGCGGCAGTCTTCTTGTAATCGGCTGCCTTTTCTCAACTAACGGGCAGGATAGTGAAATAACAGAAATCAAGCGAAGGAGTATGGAGGAGATTCACAAAGCTTCAGCCTAAACGGACGGCGCAGGTTGTAGTTATATTACGATTGTGATAAACTGTACGTAAATTTGATGACGGGAGTTGAACGAATACATGTAGAACTTTCTTGCTGCGAGAT
>NZ_JBFULK010000029.1:0-21919 GCF_056400365.1 Paenibacillus sp. P5_B5 | reverse complement strand
TTTGACCGCCTTCAGTTTGAATTCTTCTGTATATGTTTGAAATGATTGTCCTTTTTTAGCCATAAAAATATCCCCTCCAAGAGTCACTCCCAACCCTCATGATAACATGACGGTTTTTTTTGAGTGTCTACTTAAAGGGGATAATACCAGGGGTACCCTGCAAGAATGGTTTTTTAACACCTCTTGTTTCCTTTTCGATCAATTCACGAATCTTGGCGGATTACGGATCGTTCTTGCTCTGGCCACACAATAAAATGCTCTTATAGCACGTTAGTCCCGGCCCGCCTCGTAAAACTTCTGCGCCACCATGTCCGGTCTTGTGCGAGTATCCGTAAAGTGGTCCCCGTCACCGACGATAAGGCGGAACTGGCCGAGCCGTGTGGACATATGCGGATTCCAGCCGAAACCCTCTCCTTGTGGCAATGCATTGTCTTGGGAAAAATATACATAACTCTTCGGTATAGGCAACTCATAGAACGCTTTAAGATCCAACTTCTCGAAAAGCGGTCTAGCCGGTTCCGGAGTGACGTCTGCATACATCCGTCTGGCTACCTCCAATGTAGCCGTATTGACGAACAAATCCCGAAACAGTGGAAACGGAAGCATGATCGTATCATCCTTCGAGCCAGCTCTGAGTTGCTCGAAACCTTGTCTCGTTTGGGGCGGTAACTCGTCGGCAACAGATTCGCCATCATTCAGTACGAACGCGTCCCAGAAGACGAGGCGCTTGATGCGATCCGGTACCTGTTCTGCAACTTTTTGGATGACAGTTCCGCCGAAGCTGTGCCCGACGAGAACGAAGTTGCGTAGGTTCAGTTTCGTTATAAAATCAACGACGGACTTCGTGATCATCGCATGCGTGACATCTTTGTTCGGATCTTTGCCGTGACCTGCGTATTCCGGCGTATAGACGGCATGTCCTTGACTGCGCAGCACCGCCGCTACGCCGTCCCAGAAGTGAGCGTCAGCCCAAGAGCCATGCACAAGCACGAAGGTAAGCTGTTGCTGTGCGGGTAAACGGTATCTTTCATCCGATTCGAGGGTACCATTGCTCCAGATCCACCATGCTTCAGAATAAGGGGAGTTATAATAACCGCGAGGCATAAACCTATAATCGGGATAGGGGGATTGATGAATTTCTTGGAGATAAGGAAACATGTACAAGACATCCTCTCAAATCGACATATATTATCAGCTTATGCCCACTGCGTTTGAGAGGTTCCCACACTCGATCCATCGAAAAAAAAGCCGCAAGAGAGAACGGTGGAGGAACTGAAATAACGTACTGATTCCGAACTGTGAAAATAACAATTTTGTAGAAAAGGCAATTGTTTTAACCCCGGCCCCAACCATCAATATGGTACGGCTTTTGCGCGCTGTCTGTAACGGCAAGTTTTGAAAAATGGCCATCCCTCAGGAATGACCATTCACATATTATCTGAATGCTGAACGCTCAATGTTAATCATAATTAACTAGCAGGCCGACTAAACAATCATATCCCCTATCCCAGTTCTTTCTATGTCGGATTTTGTACTGTAAATTGGCTTGAACTTTGAATAATGATCCGCCCATACCAATATATGTTCACTTGTAACAAATTGATCTAAAGACCCTGGTATTTCAAGATGTTGAAGTTCTTTAGGTAACGAAGAAAATAACGCATCCTCTAAATTAATATAAGAATAGGATTGTAAACCTCTTGCGTAGAAGATGGGAGGTTCAAGGTCGATATATTCCGTCAACTTCATGTCGTTATGTTGTCTTACTAGTATCGCTAATACACCCTCAATTTGTTCAACTGCTTTTGTAACACAAGATTCCATCAAAACGCCTTCAAGTTGCTCAGCCAACTCATTTGCTAAAGGACTGATCTGTGCTAGTTCCTTGGAAATCCATTTATAAGTACCGGGTCGATATCTTTTGTTATAGAGAAAGACCAATTGAATTGCTTTCTCTACCATTCTGTTTAAGAATAATCTAGCTGATAATGATTCTCCTCTAAAATCAGTGAGCCCTGCCACATAGAGATGACGAAATGCGCTCCATGCATATTTCAATTTATATCGCCACACATCTTCCGGAAGATAAGATAAAGTCTTTCGTACTTCAGTTATTTCGCCTACAGGATCCGTAAAAATCCTTCCTCTTGTCCACTCTATTAATTTTTGCTCAGGAATTACTAACCAATCGTATGTTGAAGGCTGAAGAGTATGCAATCCCAATTGGATTCGCATGTGCCGGGGAATACTAGTAATTGCAACATGGTGTATATTAGTTCTTCCGTTATAAGGTACAAGCACCTCATTAGATTCATCTACGGAAAACCGAGCAGGATACCCCTTGAATAAAACTGGAATTTCTTCATCAAATGCTTGATCAAGGCATTTAGCGTACTCATCATAATCAGAGTCAAGCAACCAAATGTAGCATCTCGCTCCCCATTCATGGTCCCTTGATAAATCATCATCATAACAAAGGACATCCGAGCCATACCCAATTAATCCAGCAGCATGTCTTTCCACTAGTTGTGGGAATCGTCTGACAATTATTGGACTTACGACCTCCCAATAAAACTCCTCACTTAAGTCTAAACCCTTCATTTACGAACTCCATTCCATGTATCTGTGCGCACTCACATTTTTTTACCGGTACCCTAATGTTAACATTTGGCATAGAAATTACTAGACTATTCTTTTGGGTTCTGTTATCATTTAGATTGAAGTCTTGGTGAAATATCCGAGTCCCATATTTGCTTGAGAAGCCGGAAAATTTTCTAGGCTTTTTTTTCATTTAAACATAAAAAAGCGCCTGTAATCAGAAGCGTTGATGGATATATCGATATAATAAGCTTCACCAAAAAACTTGCCGTTACTTATGGTACGGTTCACCGTAATTGATCTTCAACTATCCTGCCTGTTAGCTGAGAAGGCTGCCGATCCATTGCTGTCGGCAGCCTTCTCCTGATGATTATTGAGCTAAAGTGTCCCGTTAGTTTAATTCTTCTGGAATTCTTAATTCTTGTATCTTATAACAGTCCCTGCAATAAGGTCATATACAGTTTGATTATTTTTGCTCCATAATGGACTTATCAAGTAGATGAGTACCAGACCGTAGACTATCGCCAATAATGAATAAATTAAAGAACTTGGGTAATCAGAAGGAATGACCATGTGCCAAATGGTGAAATGGGCTAGTTCCCAAGGAATGAATTTAAGGGCAGAACGAAAAAGCGATGTTCCTAGTCCGATTGATTGGCCATAAATTCCAGTCACCACGACCCCCACTTTTCTTTTCCCCCATGTCGCGTGCGATTTCGATCCCTCACATATGGCAAAATAAAGATATACAGGTAGAGTAATGAATAGGAACCCAGTGATCTCGGCCGACAAAGGATTTATCGTAAACAGTGGAATCAACAATGGCCTTATAAGAAAAGATACGCAGATTAGCAGGATGATGTAGCCCGTAATAATAACATAATCCCATAAAAAGGAAATTATGCGAGTGCCTAAAGATACGCTTTTTAACTCTCCATGCCTATGCACAACTCTTCCCCTCCTAAAGAACATAAGGAACATACCACTATTTGAATATTCGGGGTTTTATTCAATTATCCTGCCCGTCCCTCGGGGAAAAGGCAGCCGATAATTTTGGCTGCCTTTCCTAATGGTTATTGCGGTATAGTTCCTCGTTAGTTTAACGTACATTTACTTCCTCTGCGTTCGACTTGGAAATTTTTATTTTTATCATGATCAATAAGAAAGCGAGCAGTGTAAACATAATTCCGCTCCAGATGAGTTGATGTATTCCCAAGTGAGAAATAAACCAACCACCGATAGAAGCCCCTATAGTAATTCCAAGATTGGAAAATGAGACAAACAAGCTGTTGCCGAATTCGGGAGCTTCTTTCGTCTCAGTCGTTAACCATGCTTGACTCACAATAAGCCCGCCGGAATGCACTGCCCCCCAAATGAATACGATAATTATCATCGGAATAAAATAGGAACCCCCATAATAAGCGAGCAAATACACGGCCGCATATAACAGCAGAAAAACAATGATGGTCTTTGTAATGCTTTTATGCAGCAAGCTTCCGAATATAAAATTCCCGAAAATCATGACAATACCGAAGGCCATCAACATGATACTAATCCATGAGCCGTTCATACGGGTTACTTGACCGAGATATTCTGCGAAGTAGCTGTACACCGAAAACATCGCTGCAAAGATAAAAATAACCGTCAATATATTTAGCCACAATTGAGGTTTACGTAAAATGCCAAGCTGCTTACCATAAGACATTTTTTCCTTAACAGGCAAGGATGGCAGCCAAGCAAGTATCCCCACAAAAGCAATGATACTTACAACAGCTCCAAACAGAAAAGCTGCTTCCAGCGAAATCTTTTCTGCAAGAAATGAAGTCAACGGCACGCCAAAAGCAAATCCGACCGTGATGCCGGCGAAAACCTTCGTAACAGCTTTAACGCTTTTGTCCGGAGGGACAAGTTGGGCCGCCGTCACAAGAGCGACCGAAAAAAAGACAGGATGAACGATAGCAGGGATAATACGAAAAATTAACATCACATCGAAACTGTTTGTATAGGCATAGACGATATTTGATATTGCAAAAGTAAATACGGCGGTTAATAGAATGACCTTACGATTGATACCGGAGACGAGCAATATCAGGAATGGACCTGAAATGGCAACGACTAAAGCAAATATACTTACAAGCCATCCAGCCTGTGAAGTCGATATATTGAATTTTTGAGTTACCTGAGGTAGAACACCTATAATACCCATTTCCGTTGTAATAATGCCGAATACACCTAAAGCCAGAATAATGATAAGCAAAGAGTTAACCTTTTTCATTTAAAATGTAAGCCTCCATTCATATTTACATATACAGAAATATAGATATTAAGTATTAAAAAAAGACCTCCTTTCCGTCTATAGTTTCTTTTTGATGTACTCGGAAAATTCCTGTATTGTCTTTTCGTTCCGACGATAGTACGTCCATTTCCCAATTCGCTCAGATTCCAACAAACCAGCTTTTTGCATAGTCAACAAATAACTCGAGATAACAGACTGTGCAAGTCCCGCTTTAGCTTGAATATCTCCCACGCATATACCAATTCGAAAATTGAGTCCTTGTTGTAAATAAGGCTTTTCATCAAAGAAATCCTCTGGATTCTTTAACCATAGCATAATTTGACTACGAGTCTCGTTAGACAAAGCTTTATAAATCAATAAAGGTTCCATATAGATCATTATATCTACTTTTATAGATTTGTAAATATAAAAGGTGCTATTTTTTCCGATACCTCTTTGACAAGAATTTATGGAATTATTTAATTGAGAATCCTTTCAGACCGGTTAGGGCAAGATATGTTTTGGAACTGCGCTGACAAAGTAGCGGCGTTTCCTATCACAAAATAAGGGAGTGAGATGGATGGCTAAAAACAACGACCACAATAAAAATGGTGATTCTGGCGACAACACGACGAGCGTGGCAGGCGTTGACACTGGAGAAGCTGTAGGAACCGTAGGTGGTGGTGCCACAGGCGCTATCGTGGGTTCCGTATTTGGTCCTGTTGGTACCGTAGTTGGTGGAGCCGTAGGCGCAGCGTTAGGCAACGAGGCTGGCGAGAGTGTTGAAGGTAACGACGACGATACGGACTGAACAGAATTAACAGTTGCTAGCACCATCTTCTAATGATGAAAACAGGGTGCCGGGGAAACCCTGCGCCCTATAGTGTGATATCAACCGTCTTCGGCGTTTTATGCTCTTTCGATATATACCGCTCAGATCTTGGTTACAGGGTTTTCAACAATGTAAGTTCGCCTCTACCAAATATAAAGACACTGACCGCATGAGGTCAGTGTCTTTTTCATTTTTTATCCTTCATTTGCTTCAACGATCTCTTTAATGGTGAGAAGTATGGAGCTCCAACCACCTTCGCGAGCTGCTTCCTCATAGCGTCTGGAACCATCTGGAACGGAGGAATAGTCACCTTGTGTGACGCTTAAGTAGGTGTTACCGTCTTCGGTAGATAATTGGTAAGTTACATGAAGATGGTTAGCTGGAATATTCTCGTATTCCGACAAGGGATCGAAGGTTGTGTACACTAATAGTGCTTCAGGTTCAATCGAAACAACATGACCTGTAACAAAAGTCGTTTCTTTGCCTTCCCAGATAGCCTTCCAATCCATGGGGCTCCCGGCTGTAAAGTCGGATACGACCTCACAACCATACATATACTTTTTGGTTTGTTCAGGATTAATCAACGCGTCCCAAACACGGGAAATTGGTGCGTGAATCGTGATATCATTGCCAATCATAAGTTGATCCGCCACAACTGTTATCCTCCTCTACTATAAATGGTAATTAATTACATTATACCAAATTGTTTGATAGAGGTACAACTTCAGTAGAAGGGGCGGAATCAGGTTCTACCGTAAACGGCATCAAATTTATGATTACATTTGTAGAAGTCATCACTCAGCAGAAACAATCAGGAGTCGTAGATTGTTGCTCGGTTGTCCTGGGTGATAGCTACTGTTCAGACTCAGAGCCTTCATCAAATCCTATTAAGGCATGTGTCGCATGACTAAGAATAGCACCTGCTTGCGTAGATGTAGCGATTAAAATGGCTTCTAAGATCTCTTCTAAGAACTCTTCCTTCGTCCCCCCTAACTTAATAAACTAAAGTATATTAAGATGCCGTATATCGCTTTCTGAATCACGGTGGTTTTGCGTGAAGACGCTAATCATCGCTACAGGACCGTTATTTCGAAGCCATCCCCAAAGGTTGAATAACTTGTCGATGCGATAAGAATATCGAAAAAGAAGTGCTGGCTTCCACGACAGAATAAAATGTATAATTTACATAAAGATGGCAGTCGAGTTGGATCTTAAAAAGCCATGGCACATTTGTACGTAAAAAAGAGAAGTGGGCAGAAGATCGTAATTTGGCTGCGGTTTGCACAATTGAACCTACTTTGCTGCAACGCACTCGTCCTTCATTTTTATGATGATGTAATTCGAAGGTAGGTATATCCTATGTATGATGGCAAGGTGAAGGTAGGCGGTCCCGAGGAACGCATAGCTATCCAGATTGACCAGTTGGAACGGCATTATTTGGTAGGTCGGGACATCGAAATTCAGTATTTCTTGCAGCAACTGACAGTCGGCGGACATCAGGGACGGATCTTGAATCTCTATGGTACCGGCGGAGTAGGGAAAAGTTATTTAATCGACGAGCTCCGTCGGCTGGCGGTGAATGCCAATGCCGCTTTTCTGTTGATGGACAGCCGAGGGTTCTCTCATACACCGCAGGAGTTTTGCACGCAATTGCTCAGTATGCTCGGCTATCCGATGGAGAAGCTGCAGCAGATCGACGAGCCGCAGATGCTCCTAGAGTTATGCCATGACAACCTGAGGGAAAAAGCGGTGAATCAGAAGCTTGTCCTCGCATTAGACACATTCGAGGACATGGGTGATATGGAGCTCTGGCTGAGAAAGGCATTCCTCCCACAATTGTACCCGGAAATTCTGATTCTCATTGCGGGAAGATTCCCCTTGCAAGGCATATGGCTCAGTTCTCCAGCATGGCGCCACTGGATACACCGGATGCCCCTTGGGGATTTGGATTATCTCTCCGTTAAGCAATATCTGGAGCGCTCGGGCATTTCTGAAGAGTCGATGGTAAAACAAATTTGGATGAAAACTAGGGGACATCCGCTTACATTGTCCTTGATCGTCTCGACAACGATGGTTCAGAACATTCAGGGCTTGGAATCGGTGGATGGAACCGAAGTGTTCGAACATATCTTGAGAACTTGGCTAAAAGAGGTTTCGGACGATAATCTTAAGGAGCTCGTAGAGACCGTAGCTGTACTTCGGCATTTTAACCAGGAGCTGCTCTCCTATGTATTGGATCGTCAGGTAAAGACGGATTTATTCCAATGGCTGGTCGGACTTTCCTTCATTCGGAGAGTGGACAGAGGTTGGATCCTTCATGATTTGATGCGGGATGCCATCAGTAATGAGCTGCGCTTGCGCCAGCCTGAACATTATGATCGGTTATGGAAGCGCTGCATCATGTATTACTACAGCAGGATGACCAATCAGTCTAAGAGAAAGACGATCGCTTGGGAAAGCGTCGAATGGTACTATTATATCGGCGATCATGTTGTCCGCAATTTCTGTTTTCAGAAATTGACTCCGCATCTCCTGGAGACGCTGAATCCGTCCAATTGTGCGGAGGCAGAGCAGTATTTGGAAAGTCGTTACCTCAATCTGCAGGAGGTTCGCCTTCCTCTCCATAACCCGGACACGGGCGAGAGATTCGAGTATATCATTTCTAAAGAAGAATGCTACTACCCGATTAAGCATATTCATCTTCAAGAGCTTTACGAGCTCGATCCTAGCATTGTTAAGCTGATGAGAGATCAGCAGGGCGCAATATGCGGTCTGACGGCAATCATCCCGGTTCATATAGGAACGCTTGACTACTTGCTAACTCACCCGCTATCATCTGCTTATTTCCAAAGTCTTCCGGAGCATCAGCTAAGGGAACTTCGGGTGCCGAATGATCATATTGCGGGTTATTTTGTGAAAACGATCGATGTGACTGATTTTGAGGACGAGGCGATACGTACAACTGCAGGGCTATCGTTCATCTCACTGCTTATATCATCCGGTTATGTCGTGACTGGTCCTCCGGACCTCCCCTTTTTGAAGGAATTCCACCTTAGCTTGGGGTGTGAGCGGGTGAAAAACGTTGCACATTATGATTATGATAGTAACATTCCTACTTCATATTACGTTCTTGATACGAGGGGCAGCAAGCTGCAGGGTTATTTGAACAAAATGATAGCTTCCTTCGGCCTTGTAGATCATTCTAAGCAGCGGGATGACAGTATGCCGATGCTTTCCGAGCGGGAAAAAGAAGTGGTGGAACTGCTAGGGAAAGGTTATACGAATCAAGAAATTGCGACGGACTTGCATATTACAGAGGTAACGGTCAAGAAGCATTTGACAGCGGTATTTCGGAAGCTCGATGTCAGGAATCGAACGCAATTGGTTAATAGCTACTTGAGAAAAATATAATAATCGTAAAATCAGGCAAGCTTTCTTTTGGTAGAGAGCTTGCCTTCTTTTTGTCTGTGAGGAGAAGGAAAGTATACCTCAGTTCGACTATGTTGCTACCTTCGGATAATAGAATGCACGGAGGCAAGAGGGTAATATTAAGATTCAAAGTAATTTTAAATGGATGAAACTGGGTAATGAAGTGGTTGGTGCTGATTCATGTATGATCGCGACCTAGTAAAATACGATAAAGGAAATGGGAGATTATATCGTGTCTATGGCTGTTAATTGCATGAGACACTCGAAGATAAGACAATTAGGAGGAATTGACAATGGGAATGAATGGCAAGAGATCAGATTCGCTCGTGGATCAGGGCAGCCAGGGGCTCACGGGTGTAACATGTGGAAAGGCGCTTATTAGTCGGCTTTACAAGATAATCGTGTTCGGGATAGTGATTGTGACGCTTCTCGCGGCGCCTCAATCATCGTGGGCAGACACCAAGTTGACTGAAGTGGGAGTAGAGAAGTATCCGGAAGCAGTAGCGGTAAATTCAGAAACGAACAAAATTTATGTCGCCAATTCAGGTTCAAATACCGTGACCGTCATTGACGGCGAGGACAACAAGACGGAAACGGTAAATACGGGACCTACTCCTACAGCATTAGCGGTGAATCCAAGCACGAACAAAATCTATGTCGTAACTAGAGGTCAAGGCGGCGTGACTGTCATTGACGGAAAGAACAACGAGTCGAAGCTGGTATCTACGGAATCTATTCCTCGTGCAGTAGCGGTGAATCCAGTAACGAACAAAATCTATGTCGCTAATCGTAGTTCAAACACCGTGACCGTCATTAACAGTATTGACGACACGATAATGACGACGGTATTTACGGGTATGGGATCTGAGCCTACGGCAATAGCGGTGAATACAGTAACGAACAAAATCTATGTCGCCAATTCAGGTTCAGATAACGTGACCGTCATTGACGGCAAGGACAACAAGCCGACGACGACGGTATCTACGGGTACGGGATCTAAGCCTGATGCATTAGTGGTGAATACAGAAACGAACAAAATCTATGTCACAAGTTCAGCATTTGGTTCAAATGGCGTGACCGTCATTGACGGTAGTGACGACACGATGATGACGACGGTATTTACGGGAGGTCATCATATAGCATTAGCGGTGAATACAGGAACGAACAAAATCTATGCCGTCAGTCAACCTGCAAATAACGTGACCGTCATTGACGGTACTAACGACACGATTAAGACGACGGTAGCTACTCCCTCTGGTCCTAAAGCAGTAGCGGTGAATCCAGAAACGAACAAAATCTACGTCGCTAATTATAGTTCAAATAACGTGACCGTCATTGACGGCACGAGCAACACGACGACGCATGTAACTACAGGGAAATGGTCTTCTGCAGTAGCGGTGAATCCAGAAACGAACAGAATCTATGTCGCCAATTCAGGTCAAGATGACGTGACCGTCATTGACGGCGAGGATAATAGTACGATCAGTCCCCAAAGCGCAAGCTTCGATAAGAAGTCGGGAGCAGCGACGAATACTGATGTGACGACAACGATGATGTTGAATGAACATACGCTAACGAGTATCGCGAACGGGGAAGCGCCGCTAAAGTTAGGAACGGATTACACGGTTGCGGACAACAAAAAAGTAACTATCCTGAAAACGTACTTGGCGAGTCAGTCAGTTGGCACGACAAACTTGACGTTTACGTTCAGCGGAGGAATAGCGCAGACGCTTGCAATAACGGTAAGTGATACGACACCGGGAAATAGTACGATCAGTCCCCTGATCGCAAGCTTCGATAAGAAGTCGGGAGCAGCGACGAACACTGACGTGACGACAACGATGACGTTGAATGGAAATACGCTAACGAGTATTGCGAACGGGGCAACGCCGCTAAAGTTAGGAACGGATTATACGGTTACGGACAACAAAGTAACCATCCTGAAAACGTACTTGGCGAGTCGGTCAGTAGGCACGACAAGCTTGACGTTCACGTTCAGCGGAGGAGCAACACAGACGCTGTCGATTAAGGTAAGTGATACGACACCACCAACAACACCGACACCGACACCGACACCGACACCAGAACCAGGGCCAGGACCAGGACCAGGATCAGCACCAACACCAACACCAACACCAAAGCCAACGTCGAAACCAACGCCAACACCAACACCAACGCCATTCTACATTGATGAGGTTAATATGGATGTAATTAAGGCAATGGTAGCACAATCGAACGCAGCACCTGCAGTATCATTTAAGGATGTACCAGCGAATGCCCCAGATGCTAAAGCGATCATACTAGCGACTAAGCTTGGGATTATCAAGGGATATGAGGATGGTTCATTTCGAGCTGATGCTACAATAACTAGAGCAGAGTTTGCATCTCTATTAGTAAGAACACTTGGATTAAAGTCAGAAGGTGATACGGGCTTTATAGACACCAAAGGTCACTGGGCAGCAGATGCCATTGCTACATTAAAAACAATAGGCATTGCTAATGGTTACTTAGACGGAACGTTCAAACCAAATCAGACGATAACTAGAGCGGAAATAGTAGCTATGCTTTCAAAAGTAATGAACAACACGAATTTCGTGAAAAATACGAAGTTCAAGGATGTTGTAGGTCACTGGGCAGAGGCAAAAATTGGTACGTTATCCGATATGGGGATCGCAAAGGGCATGCCAGACGGTTTATTCAAACCGAATGCTAATGCGACTAGATCTGAATCGTTACTCATGATCCTACGCATGCTGAATGCTAGTCTTGATCATTCGTTAGATGTAGAATAGAAGAATAGAGTTACTTGAATTCGGCAGGTACTGGTCAAACGGTATCTGCCGTTTGGTATGCGGCCAAGATAGGCGAAAATGAAATGACATCGGTATTAAAGGAACTGAATATGCTAAAGTATATTAAGATGCCGTTCTTATAGACGCGATAAGAATATCGCAAAAAGAAGTACTGGCTTCCAGGACTGAATAAAATGTATAATTTACATAAAGATGGCAATTGAGTTGGAACTTAGAAAACCATGGCATATTTGCAAGTAAAGAAGAGTAGCGGGCAGAAGAACGTGATGTTGAATGGCTGCGGTTTGCATATTTAACCTACTTTGCTGCAACGCACTCGTCCTTCATTTTTATGATGATGTAATTCGAAGGAAGGTATAACCTATGTATGATGGCATGGTGATGGTAAGCGATCCCGAGGAACACATAGCTGTCCAGATTGACCAGTTGGAACGGCATTATTTGGTAGGGCGGGACATCGAAATTCAGTATTTCAAGCAGCAACTGACAGTCGACGGACATCGGGGACGGATCTTGAATCTCTATGGTACCGGCGGAGTAGGAAAAAGTTATTTAATCGACGAGTTCCGTCGGCTGGCAGTGAATGCCAATGCCGCTTTTCTATTGATGGATAGCCGAGGGTTCTCTCATACACCGCAGGACTTTTGCAGGCAATTGTTGCGTATGCTCGGCTATCCGATGGAGAAGCTGCAGCAGATCGATGAGCCGCAGGCGCTTCTAGAGCTATGCCATGACACCCTGAGGGAAAAAGCAGCGAATCAGAAGCTTATCCTCGCATTAGACACATTCGAGGACATGGGTGATATGGAGCTCTGGCTGAGAGAGACATTCCTTCCACAATTGTACCCGGAAATCCTGATTCTCATTGCGGGAAGATTCCCTTTGCAAGGCATATGGCTCAGTTCTCCGGTATGGCGGCACTGGATACACCGGATGCCTATTGGCGATTTGGATTATCTCTCCGTTAAGCAATATCTGATACGATCGGGCATTTCTGAGGAATCGATGATCAAACAGATTTGGATGAAAACTAGGGGACATCCGCTCACGTTATCCTTGATCGTCTCGACAACGATAGTTCAGAATATTCAGGTCTTTGAATTGGTGGATGGAACAGAAGTGTTCGAACATATCTTGAGTATTTGGTTAAAAGAGGTTTCGGACGATAATCTTAGGGAGCTCGTAGAAACCGTGGCCGTACTTCGGCATTTTAACCAGGAGCTTCTCTCTTATGTGTTGGATCGTCAGGTAAAGACGGATTTATTCCAACAATTGGTCGGACTATCCTTCATTCGGAGAGTGGATAGGGGTTGGATCCTTCATGATTTGATGCGGGATGCCATACGCAATGAGTTGCGTTTGCGCCAGCCTGAACATTACGACTGGTTATGGAAGCGCTGCATCATGTATTACTATAGCAGGATAACGAGCCAGTCCCAGAGAAAGACGATCGCTTGGGAAGTCGTCGAATGGTACTATTATATTGGCGATCATGCTGTCCACTATCTCTGTTTTCAGAAATTGACTCCGTGTCTCATGGAGCCGCTCAGTCCGTCCAATTGGGCGGAGGCTGAGCAGTATTTGGACAATCGTTACGTCAATCTGAAGGAAGTTTCCCTTCCTCTCCAGAACCTGGACACGGGGGAATGGTTCGAGTATATGGTTTCTAAAGAAGAAGGTTTTTACGCGCTTAAGCATACTCATCTTCAAGAGCTTTACGAGCTCGATCGTGGCATTGTCAAGCTGATGAGAGATCAGCAGGGGGCAATATGCGGTCTGACGGCAATCATTCCGATTCATATAGGAACGCTTGACTACTTGCTAACTCATCCGCTGTCATCTGCTTATTTCCAAAGTCTTCCAGAACATAAACTGAAGGAACTCCGGGTGCCGAATGAACATATTGCGGGTTATTTTGTGAAATCGATCGATGTGGCGGATTTTGAGGATGAGGCGATACGTACAACTGCAGGGCTAGCGTTCGTCTCACTGCTTATTTCGTCCGATTATGTCGTGACGACTGGTCCTTCAGAGCTCACTTTCTTACATGAATTTCACCTTAGCTTGGGGTGCGAGCAAGTGAAGAATGTTGCACATTACGATTATGACTCTAATACCCCTACGCCATATTACGTTTTCGATACGAGGGGCGGCAAGCTACAGGTATATTTGAACAAAATGATAGCTTCCTTCGGCCTTGTAGATCATTCCAAGCAGCAGGATGATGGTATGGAGATGCTATCCGGGCGGGAAAAAGAAGTGGTGGAACTATTGGTGAAAGGTTATACGAATCAAGAAATTGCAGCGGACTTGCATATTACAGAGGTAACGGTCAAGAAGCATTTGACAGCGGTATTTAGGAAGTTGAATGTCAGGAATCGAACACAACTGGTTAACAGTTATTTGAAAAAAATATAATGATCGTAATCAGACAAGTCTTCTCTTAGGAGAGAGCTTGTCTTTTTTGTCATGAGGAGAACGAAGGTATACCCGAATTCGACTATTTTGCTACGTTCGGATAATAGAATGCGCAAAAGCAAGGTGGTAATCTTAATTATGTTAGAAACTTGTTCTCGAGATCAAATAACCTGATTTACTGGAGGAATAATAACAATGTCCAATGAGAATGAATTAAAAGATTTGAAGATTGAAGATTCGAAGATTGAAGATTCGAAGATTGAAGATTTGGAGAAGCCGTTGACGGAAGAGGAAATGAAAGAAACAACTGGCGGAGCGGACGCCCCACTAATAAACAAACGACGTCGCCCTGGTGGTTCAAACTAAAGCACAAAGTTACAACGATAGACTTGGATTTTAGCTATGGTTTGATTCTTTTAAAAACAGGTTGTTGAGCTGGAAAAACCTAACTTCCGTTAGGTTTTTTTCGTGATATAGAATTTATAACATTCGTATCCTAAATTCTACGAATCACCTTAAGAAACGCACCACC
Source organism: Paenibacillus sp. P5_B5 (assembly GCF_056400365.1). Classification (NCBI taxonomy): domain Bacteria; kingdom Bacillati; phylum Bacillota; class Bacilli; order Caryophanales; family Paenibacillaceae; genus Paenibacillus; species Paenibacillus sp. P5_B5. The sequence continues at coordinate 7,022 of NZ_JBFULK010000029.1, read as the reverse complement.
TTTAAAGGACGGTGAGACCGTTTCTTCTTGATTTCAATGTGAAGAGGTGGCCTATTATGGATGCTATGGAGCTGGTAGCGTTTAACGTGAACGGTACGGAATGGCGTCTACGCGATGTATTAAAGCTTACGTGCATGGAGGGGCGTTTTTCCGCTGTCGAGGATAGCATTCGAAGAGCCGTTATGCTGGAGTTTGCGGAACAGCACAAGATATCGATCGATGAACAGGAATTGAATGCAAAAGTAAGTGAGCTGCGACAGCAAATGGGGCTATACAGCACGACAGAAACAATGGCATGGCTTAGCAAGCGAGGGCTCACGACTGCCGATCTGTTCGGGTCGGCCAAAGCACGGCTTCTGACGGAGAAAGTGAAGCGGATCGTATCAGAAGATAGGATAGATGCTTATTTTCTGAAAAACAGACTTTCCTTTGATAAAGCAATTATTTCTCAATTAATAGTCGATAGCAGAGAGCAAGCGCAAGAGCTACTATTTCAGCTTGAAGAGGGCGAGCCGTTCTACCAGCTGGCGCAAATCTATTGTTTGAACAATAGCAGTAAGTACGACGGAGGGTATATCGGGTCGGTTGGACGAGCTGGGCTGAGCGGCGAAGAGGAGTCATTTGTTTTCAGTTCGGAGGCAGGACAATCAGGAGGACCTTTTCCAACCGGATCTTGTTATCGATTACTGCATGTTTGGGAAGTAATTCCGGCTGCACTAACAGGGGATCTTCGAATAAAGATTGCTGATTTAATTTATGAAGAGTGGCTGAACGAAGCTGTAAAAAGATCAAAAGTCGATATTAAACTATGGGGCTATTTGGCAGGGGAGCAATCAGGTTGATCGTTCGGGAGGCACAGGAATGCTAGATGTACATCATATCATTTTGGATACAATCCCTATTTTTCAGGTGCTGTCGCCACAGGAGAAAGAGGAGTTATTTGCCTCCTTTGAGAGGCTTTCTTTCCATATGGGTGACACGATTATTGAAGCTGGGGAAAGAGCAGAATCGTTCCATATCATCTTGGCGGGCAAAGTACGAATGATCGGTAAGGATGAGGATGGCAAAGAGCTCAATTTCGGATTAATGGAAGCAGGCTCGCATTTCGGACAGGAAGCGCTGTTGAATGAAGGATTTCAGCAGCTTACGCTGAGGGCATCTGCGAAGCTTGAGTTGCTACGGTTATCTAGAACCATGTTTATGCAAATGATCGACGCGCACCCTGAACTAAGGGTGTACTTACTTGAACAATTGGCCGATGATGCGATGCGCAAATTTCTGAAGCGGACGGCGCTGTTTGCCCCGCTACATCATCAGGAGCTGCGCTCGCTGCTTGATATTATGGTTATGAAGGAATATGTGCCCGGTCAAGCGATTGTCAGTGAAGGTGAGACAGGTGATGCGTTCTATATTCTTCGTTCCGGTACGGCTTCCGTACTGAAGGAAAGTGAGGGGAATCGGAAGCTTAACACGGTAAAGCCAGGGGAGTTCTTCGGAGAACTCGCGCTGTTAACCGGAGATCCTCGTAAGGCGAGCGTTGTAGCGGACGAAGCGGTTTCCGTGTTCAGTCTGGCTAAGAGCGACTTTGACAAGTTGATTCTTAAGTATCCGAAGGTCAGGGAAACGATTATCGGTATTGCCTCTGCTTATTTACAAAATGCGGTAGCGAGCACTGCCGCCAAGGATAGCGCAGTTAATGCTCCCGAAAGTGTTGCGGAAGAAGCCGAACAGGAGAAAGAGCAGCGGTACGGCGGACGAAGGACTTGGCGTTTAAGGAACCTGTTCCCGGTACGTATTCAGCAAAGTGAGATGGACTGTGGCCCAACCTGCCTCTCGATGATCGCCGAGCACTACGGCAAGCGACTCAGCATTCATCGGCTTAGAGAGCTGGCACAAGTGGGCTTGGAAGGAAGCACGTTATTCAATCTGTGCAAAACCGCGGAATTGATCGGCTTTCAAGCGGAGGCGGTTCGTAGCAATTTGAAGGGACTCTCCGAGCAGACGCTACCCGCTATCGCCCATTGGAAAGGCAATCATTATGTCGTGGTCGTACAAGTAGACGAACGATACGTGACCGTGGCCGACCCAGCTGTTGGGTTACTGACTTATTCGCATGAAGATTTTCTGAAAGGATGGACACTGAACACGGTGTTTCTGAAGCCTGTCGAAGCGTTCTTCACCCAAGAAGAGTCGAAACCTTCATTCAGGAGTTACTGGGCTTTTTTCGCCTCCCACAAGAAAGCGCTATTCCACCTCCTATGGATGACATTGCTATTACAGGTCATTAATCTGGCGCTCCCCCTGTTTACACAGCAGGTAATTGACCGAGTGCTTATTGGTAGAAATTATGATGACCTGAACGTCATGCTGATCATTATGCTAGGGGTCTCGTTGCTTACCTTACTCGTACAATCGATTAGGGAATGGGTCATAGCGGGGACGTTCATTAAAATTGACATCGACATGATCATGAGTTTTTATCGTCATGTATTTCGCTTACCCATGCGCTACTTCGCCACTCGGAAAGTGGGCGACATCTTGACGCGTGCCGGGGAGAATCAGGTCATCCGTGAGTTTCTTGTCACGAACAGTATGAATGCTGTGCTGAATGTGATGACGATTGTTGTTTACATCGTCCTTATGTTTACCTATAGCGTTACGCTCGCTTGGATCGCCTTGGCGTTCATTCCCTGCTTCATTGCGCTTACGCTGATCGTGACTCCCCTGTTGAAGCGCAACAGCAGGAAGCAATTCCAAGCCGATGTCGAGTTGCAGAACGTATTAGTAGAAGCTATTGGCTCCATGCGTACCGTGAAAGCTCTCGCGGCTGAAGACGAGGTAAGGAAGAAGGTGGAGGGTAGGTTCCGTCATACTACTTTTGTACAAATGAAGGGTTGGAAAATCGACATCTTCTCCGGTTCTATCGCCACTGTGCTGCAAACCTTAAGCGGTATAACCGTACTGTATGCAGGGGCTGTATTTATTATCGGGGACACGCTGACCGTCGGGGAGCTGATGGCTTTTAGTGCGGTGTTTGCAATCGTTACCGATGCGGCGCTAGGTTTAATCGGCATGTGGGATGAGTTTCAAGGCGTACGGATTGCCTTGGAGCGGCTTGACGATGTATTCGAGACGGAGGTGGAGGAAGCCGATCTGAACCGGTTGACAGCGCTGCCGAAGCTTACGGGGGCGATTACGTTTGAACGCGTATCGTTTCGCTATGCTTTGGGCGGGAAGAATGTGCTGCAGAACATTACCTTCGACATGGCTCCAGGCCAAACGACTGCTATTGTCGGTCGAAGTGGGTCAGGGAAATCGACCTTGGCGAATTTACTGCTTAAGCTATATGCGCCAAGCAGCGGGGTGGTTCGCATCGATGGGCATGACCTGCAGCGGGTGCAGGCGGATACGCTCCGTAAGCAAATTGGAGTGGTACAGCAGGAAGCCGGATTATTCAGCGGAACGATTCATGAGAATATTGCTTATCAAATCCCCGATGCTTCGATGGATGAGGTGATGGCGGCCGCCATGCTTGCAGGGGCACACGAATTCATTATGACATTTCCGAATGGCTACGACACACAGGTTGGAGAGCGGGGGGCGAGTTTATCCGGCGGGCAGCGCCAGCGCATCGTCATAGCGCGGGCGCTGATCGGCAATCCGCGTATTTTGATTTTCGATGAAGCAACCAGCGCGCTCGATAATGAATCGGAGAAGACGATTCAACGGAATATGTCTACGATACTCAAAGATCGAACGACCCTCATAATTGCTCATCGACTGAGCACGATTCGGCATGCCGACCGGATTCTCGTACTTGATCAAGGTGTTATTGCAGAGTCAGGTACTCATGAGCAGCTAATGATGAATAAAGGTCTTTATCACATGCTGGTTAGTCAGCCGTTAGATTAAGTATAGAAGAAATCACGCGGAATTCGCGGTCATACTAATGAATGAAGAAGAATAAAAGTATACCAAAGTCGACGATTTAGATACCTTCGGATAATAGGCTGCGCCAAATAAAGATGGTATCGTAAGGAAGATGTTAGGAGAGTAGTGGGAGGAAGGAGGAAATTTTGCAATGAAATGGCTGGTGTTTGTTCATGTTTTATCTGCGATTATCGGGGTTGGTCCCACATTTTTTGGCCACGTGTTGATCAGGAAAAATCAAACGTTGGATCAATTGAGGCACTCCCTGAAGTTATCAATGTGGTTGGATTTTTTTCCGAAAATCGGGGGGAGCCTTGCGGTAATATCGGGTATTTTACTTATCGTACTTAACGATTACGGTTCTTTCATGCAGTTATGGCTCATCGGATCGCTTGTGCTCTATGTCCTGATCCAAGTCGTCGTTATCGGCTTTCTGGCCCCGACACAAAAAAGGCTCGCGCGGTGGGTGTTCGATCCCGAAAACGTGAGCAAAGTAGTACTTCCGCCGGAGCAGAGGGCTACACTGGCACGTGCGAATTCGATGTTGTATAGTGCTTCAATATTGGGCGTGGTATTGTTCTTTTTTATGATCGTAAAACTCTAATTTATTAAGTAATGGAGCGGTTGGATTCCTATGAAAAAGATTCTTGTATGGGCTGTGGGGCATGAAGGTTTCGAAGTTCCGCACTATGACATTCATGCATACTTTATTACCGAAGAAGATCAGCAGAGTATAAAATAATAAGCAATAAGCGGGGTCAGCCTATTAAGTTACCAGGAGATGATCCCGTTTTGCACTCGACAGGAATATTTCCCCTAGTGAATTATTTAGAGCATGATCGTTCTGCTCGTAAGTATGAATCTATTTTTTGCTTAAGAAAATCTAGACTCTGGAGTCCCTCTAGTTTCTCAACTACATACCCATCTTTAAAAATAAGTAAGGTAGGAATAACCGTTACTTTGTATTCAGCTACAAGGTCAGCCTCTTGATCTATGTTTACTTTCGCAATAACGGCTTGGTTACCAACTTCTTTGGCTAGTTCCTCAGCGATTGGTTGCTGGATCATGCTGGAACTATACGAAGGAGCATAAAAATCCACCAATGATACCCCATGTATTATTTGCGCGTTAAAAGAATCTTTGGTTAAGTTGATCATTTTCATAAGCTGTACCTCCTAGTGTAGTTAATGTAATTTTAATCCTAATGCTATCATTTGTCCCTAGATAAAAATGGTACAGATTAAACTGATTGCCCGATGGTAAGTGTGATGATGAAATCCGGAATGTATATCCATTAATTTCTATAACCCATTAAGAATTCATTAAGATTCAGGCATAATTCCTATAGTAAAATATAGGAAGAGTATAATCGAATAATAATGAAGAGGGTGCAACAGTCATATGATGCAATGGAGTATGTCGAAAATAAGGAAGTTGATGATTTGTCTACTCACGCTGGCTTTGATTACGCTAGGCTCGTGGACAGGAGGTAGTATTCGGGATGCGAATGCGGAAGTATTCGGGGATTTTGAATACACAATAAGTAACTCAGAAGTAACCATTAAAGGCTATACTGGAACGGACAAAGTGGTTAGTATTCCTGCTATAATAGGTGGATTACCTGTAAAGAGCATATTCTATGCTGCATTTTTTAATAAATCATTAACGAGTGTGACGATCCCGAACAGTGTAACGAGTATAGGAGATCGTGCATTTAGTAATAACCGATTAACGACTGTGACGATCCCGAACAGTGTAACGAGCATAGGCTTTGATGCATTTGCTTATAACAAATTAGAGAGTGTAACGATCCCGAACAGTGTTATGAGCATAGGATATTCTGCATTTTATAGTAACGAATTAACGAGTGTAACGATCTCGAACAGTGTAACCAGCATAGAGAAATATACATTTGGTTTAAACAAGTTAACGAGTGTAACGATCTCGAACAGTGCAACGAGCATAGGAGATTATGCATTTTCAAACAACAAATTAACGAGTGTAACGATCCCGAATAGTGTAACGAGCATAGGAGGATTTGCATTTTATAAAAACGATTTAACGAGTGTAACGATCCCGAACAATGTAACGAGCATTGGAGATTCTGCATTTTATGAAAACCAATTAACGAGTGTAATTGTTGAAGGGGATACAACTACATTGGGTGCTAACGCATTAAGTTGGCAAAAAAGAAATGTTGTTCCGATGATAATAGCTTTTGATCCTTCTCCAGCGAAGACGTATGCTTCTGCGAACCGTCATAATTTCCTCAATATTTTGTCTGCTGGAGTCAGCTATTCTCCCAACGGTGAATCAGAGGGAAAGCAAACTATTTCAACAAAGGTAACGGTAAGTGTTCCTGAATCTATAGGATTAGTCCAAACGCATTACCGATGGTCAACGGAGGTAACGGTACCAGAGTGGCCGAGCGCGGAGGGGGTAGTGTTCACGAGCGAAGATTCCATTTCTACACCTCCTACTGTAGGTACGTGGTATTTGCATGTTCGTGTTGAAGAACAGAATGAAAAACATAATGAAAAACATAAAGCAGGATATTCTGTTTCTAATGCGTTTAAAGTTGTTGCTGTGCCAGGTGCCCCGACGAAAGTAACGGCGACCGCAGGTAACGGATCAGCGACGGTGAGCTTTGACGCACCAGCGAGTGATGGAGGTAGTGCGATTACACTCTACACAGTTACGTCTAGTCCGGGAGGCTTCACGGGAACAGGAACAAGCGCTGTTCCAATTACGGTCTCGGGTTTGACGAACGGAACGGCGTATACGTTCACGGTCGTAGCGAAGAATGTTGCAGGAAACTCTGTGGCATCAGTGGCATCGGCGAGTGTGACACCCGTCGCGCCGATTGCTGTGCCGAGTGCCCCGACGAATGTAACGGCGACCGCAGGTAACGGATCAGCTACGGTTAGCTTTGACGCACCAGCGAGTGATGGAGGTAGTGCGATCACGTTGTATACGGTCAAGTCGAGTCCGGGAGGCTTCACGGGAACAGGAACAACCGCTGATCCAATTACGGTCTCGGGTTTGACGAACGGAACGGCGTATACGTTCACAGTAGTTGCCACGAATAGTGC
>NZ_JBFULK010000028.1:0-22419 GCF_056400365.1 Paenibacillus sp. P5_B5 | reverse complement strand
TGTTCTTACCAAGACCAGACTCAAACTCTTTAATATTTGCTTCAATTTTGTAACCTACAACATGAAAAAGGGGTAATGTTATTACTTTAGCTTCCATAAAATCTCCTTCATTCAAAATGTTTATTGCAGTAATTGCATATAACGTTTTCGTATTCACGACGCCGAGAGGCTTAAGGCAGCTTTGCTGCCAGGTCGAAGACTTAGCCTCGCAGGATGTGTCCGCCTGAATCTACTTCTTTGCTACTGAAATAGCCCCATTTTGAATCCACTTCTTCTACTTCTGGTGGACCAAGGATCACTTGTGATCCGATGCGTGAATACATTGTTATTTGCTGTTACCACTTCTTTGAGTTACTTTCAAAATGTATTTAAAAATAAGCACTTCGTTTATCTTTTTGTTTTTTAAATTAATCTTGTGAATGTATTTACCTGTTTTAAATTAGTTTATTTTGCTTGTACTTGAGTTCAAAGTGTATCTAGGAGACTCCACATTATCAACGTACTAAAAACTCTTCAAAACACTTAAGCAAACTAATATATTCCTGTATTTTATTTCGACATTATCTTTCAATTTCCTTTATAAATAGCAAGAAACGTATCAAAGTCACTCTATCAATCAGAGCTATCCTAGATACGTATTCAACATAATATTAATTTTGTTTTTGCTCTTTCTTACGTCTTTTTCTTTCTTGATTATACTACCACCAAGTTTTGGTAATTGCAGATAACGTTCCTGTATTCACGAACCCGAGAACCTTAAGGCGACGAAGTCGCTGACCGCGACTACGGTTAGGTTAGCAGGGTTGTCGCCTGAATCCGCTTCTCCGAAATGCCTCTGGCGGACCGAAGGCCGTATGGTCCGAAGCGTGAATACGTTATTAGGAGGAGTAATTGCCCTTTTTCGAGTAAACTCTCAACTGAATTTTTGTCCCATTCTCTGTATAAATATCTCTTGAATCTTGTTTGCTGTTTCTTGAACAAAGTCATCCACTTCTGCTTCGCTCATGTTTACAGGTTCATGATCTTCGGGTATCGTGCTAGTGCGCCTTTTTTGATTCTCTTCTGTGCTATTTTTATCTTGTTCTGGTGGGGTACGATTACCAAAGAAGATCAACCCTAAAACTAAAGGGGCTGTCCCTCGGCCATTTTCATGGCTTTTGAGACGGCCCCTTTCCTAAATGATCATTGACTAATTGAAGCAGTCGGGTATAACGTCGTTCCACCAATCGAAACTTTGATATTGCTGGATAATGGAACGTTCGTTTCATTAATCACTGTTCTCCACCAATCCCACGCAAGACCTGTACATTCTTTGGCGTGAATTTTGATGTTCTTGGAATTCGGTGGAAGTGGAATCTCTGTCGAGAAATGCGCTGTTTTATCTCGACCATTTCCTTCCCACGTTTTATGCATAATGATTTCTTGTCCATTCGCATCAAATGTAAATTCATCCCAAGATACGTTAAACTGAGCCACGTATGCACCGCTGTGATCAAGCGTTATTTTACCTTTAGTATATTCTGTCGTTTTAGTCTCAATATATTCCGTATTGTTGTGAACAGCAGCAATGGAATTATCTTTCAAAAAGACACTCGTATATGAAATTGGGTAAGCTGGATTTTTACTGCTAAATTGTGCATTGTCCTTAATTACATTTTGGATAACACTAAAGTCTTTCGAGACGACCTGGTTATGTGTTTGTGCATCGCCGCCTAATACAACAGCAGTAAATGAACTTTCATCATAAATATCTTTGTACTGTCCACTACCACTAGTTTGTATGTTAGGATTATTGAGCAATGCTTTAAATGCCGTTTGTACATCACTGCTCTTCGAGGTTGTCTCCAATTTCACGTAAATGGTTCTGCCATAAGCTACGTTGGATACCATCAGTGGCGGAGCCTCATTACTTACCCCTTTACGGGCTAATTCAGCAAACGTCACACTGTTGTCAAAAAGGTCCGATGGATTGTTAGGAAGAGCCGCACTTACGGTATAAAAGATTTGCTTATAAGCAGCGACCATCACTTTTTTCTCACCGCTGGCTACCGCGTTAAAGTCGATTCCAAGCGTATTATTAAGTACTTGAGCGTTCACATTAAGCGCGCTAGCAATTTGATTTTTGCTGTAAACCATCGATTCTGCATACTGTAATCTTGCAGGCAGGGTATGCGTGTCCGAATACTTCTCAACCCAAGTCGACACGAGCTGATCAACGGCACCAGAAACACTGCTGAAGTTTGGATTTTGAACCGTAATTGTATTTTCACTCTTCAACCCAGGTAGATCAATACTAATATCTAATGGTTTTCTCGCGGCCATAACCAGGCTAGGCTGATTATTCGCAAAATCTTCATTTGCAAGCTGTATTGCACCTGGATACGTGCGATTCGTGATCGAATCAATAATGGAAATATCTACGGGTGAGGTTGCGAGTGATTTTTTATCCCGTTCAACCACAATAAATTTACCATTGGACTGGTTGCCTTCTTTGGGAACAAAACTACTGATTTGATCGCCATTGACGGCCAAAACTTCATGACGATTATAATTTAGGCCTGCGATCCCATTATCAATATCATTTGGCAGGTATGCCTCAGCGAATGAAATACTGGAAAAAGTGAAGACGCTTACACTAACTAATAGACTTACTAACCATTTCGCTCTTTTAAAACGTTTTTGGGTTTTCATACATATTCCCCTCCTATTTTGTAAAGCAGTAGGATCCTACAATATATATATCGGTTTTTTTGTCGAAAAGTTGATGTATTTGTCGAAAAATAATATTACGAGGGCTACATTACAGTTCGCTCTAGCTTCACAATCTTTTACCAGCAACACAAAAGAGGCTGTCCCCTAAGCTAGTACTGGGAACAACCTCTCTTATTTTCGTATTCAGATTATTGTTGTATACTCATTTTTTTATTTTAAAAGAGTTTATATCCTACAACTCGGATCGAGTCGATTCTGAACGGACTGCTGGTTCATCTCTAATTTCTTGCGCAGCGAGCTGACATGCACATCCACCGTGCGCTAGCCGCCGATATAATCGAAGCCCCAGACGACATTCATCAGATCATCCCTTGTAATCACCATGCCAGGACGTTGTACAAGATAGAGAAGGACTGCGGTTAGTCGGTGCGGATGTGTCCGCTTGATTTTACTTCTCTGCAGCTGAGTTACTTCAAATCCGAATATGCTTCGTTACTTCTGGCGGACCGAGGAGGGGAGAATGCCCCGACGATGCGTGAACATATTGTTATAAGATGTATCCGCCTTCTTGGCATACATTAACAGGACCTATGATAAAATGCCTTAAAGATGTAAAGAGACATACTATTTTTCTTCGATGATTAGATGATATTGTTAATGTATAATGCATTTTTAATTTTTATCACATTGAAAAGAGGTCTTCATACATGACAACAGAAGCAAAACGGCAGTTGAATGATGGTCCTAAAATTCGAAGAGAAAAAGATATTGTTTCAAAAATGATTCGTATATATTGTAAGAAAAAACATCATCATAAAGAGTTCTGCGAGGAATGTCAGGACTTAAATTATTATGCTAAGAAAAGACTATCCCTCTGCCAATTTGGTGAAGAGAAAACGGCTTGTGCAAAGTGCCCTATCCATTGTTACAAACCGGATTACCGTCAAAGAATTAAGGAAATTATGCGTTTTTCAGGTCCGTGGATGCTACTATATCATCCAATTGAGTCCATTAGGCATATCCCAATACCAAGTAAGTTAAGAAAATAAACCTTTAAATAAATACCGGATTCCCTTTCCTACATATGGTTCATCCTCAAATCTAGAAATAACATGTCTTAGATTAAATACTGTTTCCTTATGGCTTCTAGGAACTATGATTCCAGCTCCTTCAATTTCCTGATCCTTCAATTATTCAATTGATCTTAAAATCATTTGAGCTGTTTCATTAACTTCCTCAAGCACTTCTCCCCTAGTTGGGTTGCTTGATATTCTTATTAGATCAGGCTTAAAATTTGTAATCAGTTCATCTGGCAATGCTTTAACAAAATATCTTAAGCACCATTCTTTCCAAATATCATCATTAGAAGTTAAGACTGATTTGACGTGAGGTATTGTCTCTTTTGGGTATTGAAGTAATAGCTTTGCAACATCCATTGCGATGGGCCAGTTAATATCTTGCAGCCATTCTAGAAGTTGAGGAATTAATAATATAATTTTTGATTTATCTAATTTCTCTAATTCGGTTACTCTCTCAAAATCATGTTTATCTCTTGGTAAATATCTCTTTAAGTCTTCCATAAAGACCCCCGCGATAGATATATAGTTTAATTTTTTTAGTGTTGCAATCATTTCTGATAACGTTCTGGTATTCACGAAATGCCCCAGCCTTGTATAGCTCTTATCTTAGGCTGGGGCGTTTGTTGTCTGAGCTCCTTCCATGATTATACCTCTGACAACCAAGGGGCAGTAGCCCCGATGCGTGAATATGGTGTTATGCGATTCCAACCACTTCTTTGAACTACCTATCTATATCCTTGTCTTCCATTTGTTCAAATTCTTCTTTAGTCATTCCAAAGAGAATTTCATTTTGATATTTGCCGTTGGTATAAACAACTTGTCGACGAATTCCTTCTTGAATACATCCTAGTTTTTTCATCATCTTCTCTGAGGCGTCATTTCCTTCAAGAATAGAGACATTAAACTTATTAAGTCTCCTTTCGAAATATGCGTATCTTAATAGAATTCTCATGGCTCTAGTACCATAACCATTACCCCGGTGATCCCGATTTATCTGTATACCAATACTAAAAGTTCCATTTCTTTCGTCAATGCTATTAAGATTAATTCCTCCTACGTTTTCGCATTCAAAATTCTCGATAGTAAACATTATCCTGCGCTGGTTAGTCGAAAAATCTGCAAATTCTTCAGCAAAACTTTTAGCTTCAACCATTGTAGGGGGTAATTCTACTTCATAATCAAGTAACCTTCGTGCGGATGTATCAAAACGATTGCTATAGTGCTCTTCCCAGTCCTCAGGTTGTATTGCACGCAATCTGATTACCCCATCTTGCCAGAAATAATTATTGAAGATAATATCTTTCATGGAAATTCCTCCAGTAATGTATGTGTTTAAATGTTTCTTGTTGGTTTCGCATAACGTTCTTGCATTCCCGACGCCGAAAGGCTTAAGGTTAACACGTTCAATCCGAGCGAAGCGATCAACCCAACCGGGTGGCTCCGCCACTTAGCCTTGCAGGTGTGTCGCCTGAATCCGCTTCTTCGAAATTCCTTTGGCGACCAAGGGCCGTAAGGCCCGCATCGGGAATGTGTTGTTATACGACGTGGGCATCTTCTTTGAGATACTTACATTTACTTCTTGCCTTCAATAATTGTCGCATATTTACTTTCAGTTTCCTGAATCAATTGAATTTGAAAACCTGTTGATTGAAAAAGACGTACATATTCATCTAATTCAATGGGATAAAGCTTTATCTTCCTACTGCCATAGTCAAACCACTCATCGTCTTTACTAACCGATAAAACAAACGATCCGTTATTCTTAAGCGAATTGTAAATATTTCTTAGTGCTTTCTCTTTATCCTCTATGTGTAAAAATGTCAATACACTATACGCTAAATCAAAGGTACTGGGGCGAATAAAATCATTAACATCTGCCATTTCAAGCTCAATGTTTGAAAACGCACTTAGATTAGACCTAGCTCTATCTAAAGTCTTTGGTGAGATATCAATTCCAACAAGAAACTGACAACCTGCATTTAAAACCGATTTCGCTACTCTACCTGTTCCAACTCCAACATCTAATACCAATTTATTTTCAGCCTTTAATGCATCGAAAAAAATGTGACCATCCCATCTGTTCATATAAGCTTGTAATAATGGAGGATCTTGTAATGGATCATTATCCTCATCAATGAGCAATTCATAATGTTCGAAAGTACTAACAATCTTCATGAATATACTTTCACCCTTTTTTTTAGTGTTTTTATGTCTTTATGCCCATGTCCTATAACGTTACCGCATCCACGACGTCCCAGCGTCTTAAGGTCGAAGGACAGGCTGCCGCTTACGGCAGTTAGGCGGTGGGATGTATCCGGTGAATCACTTCCCCGAAATGCCTCTTCCGGACCAAGGATCGGCTTGCCGATCCGCAGCGTTGAATGCGATGTTATAGGAAGTACTTGTCTTCTCCGTGATACTTACACTGTCATTTTTATGCCTTTCATTTACTATGTCTATTTCATTCGTTTCATAATAAGATGGTCTTCTTTCAACTGTAACAGATCCCATAGGTTCCCATAAAGATCTTTAAATACTGCAACTATTCCATATGACTGTTCTTTGGGTTTTCTTACAAATTCAATTCCTTTAGAAATCATATCATTATAATCTCTCCAAAAATCATCTGTGTTTAGAAATAAAAAAACTCTCCCGCCAGACTGATTGCCTATAAATGCTTCTTGCTCTGGTTTCGATGCTCTTGCAAGTAATATTGTTGTGCCTACTGAGCCAGGAGGAGAAATTACTACCCACCGCTTATCTTGTTCAGGCTGGTAAGTATCTTCAACTAATGTAAAATGGAGCTTCTTTGTATAAAAATCTATGGCCTCATCATAATCCTTAATAACAAGGGCGATATGGACTATTGATTGAATCATTATCTCTTCTCCTCTGATTCATTGTTTCTAATTATGTATTCAATTCTTCTAAGAGTCACATTCATACTTAAATAGATCTTTTTATTTTTATCCGTATTTCTATGATTTTCAAGTATTTCCTATAACGTTGTTGTATTCACGAATTCTCACTGGCTTAAGGGGCGTAAGCCCCGGGTCCGACGGACTTAGCCAGTGAGGGTTGTCTGCTGATTACGCTTCCTCGAAAAGCCTCTGCAGACCAAAGGTCGTTAGACCCGCCGCGTGAATATGGTGTTATAGGAAGTGACTGCTTCTCTGAGAAACCCACAAGTTGTCCCTAATCCGTTTTTAATAAATGATTTATCATCTCTTCAATGTCATTATATATTGGTGTTATTTCAAGGGTTTCGTGATTATACAAATATATTGTTTCTTCCATCTTGCCTTCATGATTGTACTTATATCCTAATAAGTCTCCGGTACCATCCTCAGCAATATAAATCATTCTATTTTCATTTTTGCTTGAGTCTAGTACTTTGTTGTTTCTTAATACATCATCAAAAGTCTTTGCTATCCTCATACTATCTTTAATTGGATATAGAACCCATTCTTCTATTTCCGCGTTATTAACTAATTTAATAAGTTCTCTATATTTATATGGAAATCTTGCACCTATAAGTTTTTCTGTATTTTCTATGTCCTTTTCTTCAACACCAGGTTTTCTGGTGTTGATTAATTTACGAGCTTCCTTCACTAATTTGACCTCCAATAGTGTTTTATATAGCTCTTCAGCCATTTCCTATAACGTTGTTGTATCTACGAACCCGAGAGGCTTATGGCGCATCGCGCCGAGTCCAACGGACTTAGCCTCGCAGGGTTGTTCGCTGAGCCCACTTCTATGTCTATCTCATCTTGCGAACCAAGGGCAAAGCCCACAGCATAGATACAGTGTTAGACGATGGTCGGGACTTCTTCGAGTCTACTCGAACACTATCTTTAATCAATTTATCTTTCTTTTCATAAATATTGCCACTTCACCATCTAAAACGTCATTATTAGTGTAGTAAGATAAATCAATTCCTTCAATTTCAAATCCACATTTTCTGTAGAACCTTATAGCAGTTACATTCGTGTTTTGCGTTTCCAAATTTATTGCTCTTATACTGTTTTTCTCTGCAAGGCACACTAATTTATTCATCAGTTGTTTACCAATATACATTCTTCTATAGTCTTCTGCCACATGGAAATGCCAAATCAATATTGTGTTATTCCAATTTAACTCCTCAGCTATTACTACCCCAACCAATTGAGTACCTATGTATGCTCCTAATGAATATCCCATGGGAGCGATCTTGCTGTAACGTTCAATATCGTCATCACTATTTATATATTCTTTATGAAATGTGCTCTCAAGTTCATCTAATACTATGTCTATCATTGTTCTTTCTTCAGTTTCGATTTTGGTCACTCTGTACTTTGATTTTGTTGAATATCCAAATTCCCCAAGTTCATTCTGTTCTTCAAATGTGTATTTCTTTATCGGTTTTATGTATATTGCTTCTATTGAAATCACCCTCTACATAGATTTGTTTCCGACTTTCGTCTAACGTTTGGTATTCATGAACCCGAGAGGCTTAAGGAGCTTCAGCTCCGGGTCGCTAGACTTAGCCTCGCAGGGGTGTCTGCCTGAATCGACTTCCTCGAAATACCTCTAGTAGACTGAGGACGTCAGTCCAAAACATGAATACTGTGTTATCGGATGTTCGGGCCCTCTTCGAAATTGCTATCACTCGTCCTTAATGTTTCCATTCATTCACTGTTTCTTACCAACCGCAATCCATCTTCTATCTATATCTTCAAAAACAAATTCCTTATTGTTGTAATCTGTCGTTGATAGAGATCGTACAATCTTAACTCCTAATTCACTAAAGCCTTTCTCCATTTCCTCTTGGTTATCTGTAATTAAATATGCATCATATCCATATCCATGAATTTCTCGATTAGGTACTATATATTCTTGATTTGATTTTGTTAAAACTATCTCTATTCGATCCCTATATAGACAAATATGCGGTTCCACAGAATCAAGATAACTTACTGCTCTGAAGCCAATGAGTTCATAGAATTCTGCTGTCTTATTCATATCAGAGCTTGGAAAAATTTGAAGACAGTTAGTAACCATATATTTTTCACCCTTTTTTATAATTTAATAAACTATTCAAATCAGAGTCATCTAGAATAAAGAATAGCTCTATATAAGATTTTGCTATTACTTTGCCTGAATTTCCGATAACGTCTTCCGTGTTCCTGACGCCGAGAGGCTTAAGGCAGCTTGCTGCCGGGTGTCTCTGCCACTTAGCCTCGTAGATGTGTACGCCTGTTTCTGCTTCTTTGCTACTGATATTACTCCGTTGTGGATTCGCTTCTTCCTACTTCTGGCGGACAGAGGATCGCTTGCGATCCGATGCAGGAACACAGTGTTATGCGATTTCTTCTACTTCTTTGCGATTTCTTTATATATATTAATATATTGCACACTTATCTAGGTCCCGTCTAATATTTAAATCACACCGTAACTAGATCTCGACTAATCTCGTCTTTCCCATCCACTTCTTTGCTGAAGATTTCACATAACGTTCCCGTGTTCATGACGTTCCACCGACTTAAGCGAACGAAGTGTGCGGCCGCGATGCTGTTAGTCGGTGCGGATGTGTCGCCAGGATCAGCTTCTCCGACTTATCTCCTGGCGACCGAGGGTCGGCGACATCCGTCCCGATGCGTGAACACATTGTTATCCGATGACCTCGACCTCTACGAATATGCTAGAGTTTTAATCGAATAAAAGGATCCTCCACTTTATCATTTAATAATTCTTGATATGCTTCTACTTTTCTAAATGTATTTCCCATCATATCTTTTTTTCGATAATTTCTTAATTCCTCTAAATCAAATTTAGCTAGATAGAGACCTTCTGTCACATTATCCGCTAACATAATTGTATTGCTTACCGATTTCCCATTCGTATCCCAAACGATTGGGCTGAATGCACATGAACATCCAGCATCTTCGCCAGGTGGGTTGGCCATTACAATACCAACCATATTTTCATATGCTCTTGTCGAAAGAGCTTGCAATCGATGTTTCATGCATCCGCAATCGTTGGGAACCAATATAATTTCAGCACCTTTTAACATCAATACTCTTGCACTTTCTGGGTATTCCCTGTCGTAACAAATCATGATACCAATTTTTACACCATCAAAATCGCATACTTTAAATTCTGTTCCGCTCTCCAATATACGTTCAGCAGCAAAATCACAAGTATGGACTTTACTATACTTTAATAATATTTTTCCGTTCCGATCAATGACAAACGCCGAATTTTGTGGGCGTGTTATTCCTTTTGTTAAACTTGTTACAACAATACCAATCGATAATTCTTTTGCAATATCTTGAAAAGATTTTAACCAGGGACTGTTTTCGTCTATTGCTGCATCATACCAAGCTTTAAAATCCGGATGATTTTCTATCTCGTGTGACGGCAACTTCGTTTCCACAATATTGGGAAAGGTATATGCAGTTATCCAGCATTCAGGGAATAAAACCATATCTGCTCCACGATCTTTCGCTTCTTTAACATACTTCAATCCAATTTTTGTGTTTAGCTCTGGATCAGGAGTACTACAATTATATTGAACAGTAGCAACAGTAAAAGTTTTCATTCATCTTCACCTTTCAAGAGTTTATATTAATGCTATAAATTGATTTTCAAGCCATTCGAGGTTTTCGGATAACGTTTTGTATTCACGAACCCGAGAACCTTAAGTGAGTGCAGCGAACGGGTCGCCAGACTTAGGCTCGCAGTGGTTGTCCGGCTGATTCTGCTTCCTCGAATAATTCATCAGGCGGACTAAGGGCGGCGAAAGCCGGTCCAATGCGTGAATACGATGTTGGGTGAAGTTAATACCTTCATCGAATTACTAAAAAAATGCCTTGGATATTTAATTCGCCTTCAATATTATTTAGTTCATTTTCTTTTGATTCACATATGAAGAACTTTTATCTGAAACATTGTTTTAATTCTAGCCCGAATATTCGAGTTAGTTATAACCAAACTTAGGATAGTAAGAAAGATGCGCTATCAACATAACAGTGTGATCCAAACGTATTGCGGGACCTAATTAATTTCGTCCTGCTTCTCTGCTCAGTTGTCTCTTTAAAGCCTGAATCGCGCCTATATGCAGTCCTTCATGAAAAATGGTTCTGATAAGTACCTGCTCAATTGTGTGCATCCCCATTTCTGTCGGAGCAAACTCCTCCTCCATACGATCCTGATACTTCTCCTGAATGATACGCGTCTGCTGTTGCAAAATCGGAATGAGCTGGGAAAACGTCGGTGTTTCATCAGTAAACCGGGAAGGGCTGGTACCATAACCAAACCATTCAATAAATGTCATAGGGATAGGCATTTTTTCTTTTGTAAGTGCCCGGATCCATAAGTATTGATCTACACAAATATGACCCAGATTCCACCGGACATTATTATTGAATCCTTTAGGTAAAATCTCGGCCTCCACCTCAGATATCCCTGCAACCATTGCCATTAGCTCGTCCCGGTATGTATTCAAATGCCCAAACAAAACTTCATGCCTTCTTTCCATACAGGCACCTCTCTTTTTAGTTTGTTAATTTCCTTCTCTGACTTGATTGTAAACATCTTTGTTTTCGGTTCGAATAATAATTGTCTTGAATGAACTGCTATTTATTTTTTAGGTTTTTTAACAGCATTAATTTCACCTAACGTTCCTGTGTTCACGAACCCGAGAGGCTTAAGGCCCGCCAAGGCCGGGTGGCTCCGCCAATTATTATATATTCAATTCCATATGTATATCTTCTGGTTCAAGATTAAACAAATCTTCTTCCAATTCGGAAGTTAGTTTACATCCGATCCTTCTATAAAAGTCTACTGTGTTTTTTATGGGGGCAGCAGAAACATATATTTGTTTAGCACCCCAATCTG
The DNA here is from genome assembly GCF_056400365.1 of Paenibacillus sp. P5_B5. Taxonomy (NCBI): domain Bacteria; kingdom Bacillati; phylum Bacillota; class Bacilli; order Caryophanales; family Paenibacillaceae; genus Paenibacillus; species Paenibacillus sp. P5_B5. The sequence continues at coordinate 10,750 of NZ_JBFULK010000028.1, read as the reverse complement.
TTGCCTTTTCCTTAACTAACTCCACTAGTTGTCTTCCTATTCCTCGTCCCCTGTAATCTTTACTAACATGAAGTAATGCTAATTGAACCCTGTTCATAGTTGTTCCTCTAAACTTATTACTAAGCGAGGCTATACCAACAAGTTTGTTATCATTTATTGCTCCAAATATTATGCCTCTATGATCATAAAGATTATATAGTCCCGATTTAAGTTCAAGCAATTTGCTCTGTGAAAAACCTTCGATCTCGCAATAATATTCAACAAGCTCTAAACTCCCATTAACAAAACGATAATTAAATTCAACTAATTCTGATCGGTCTATTTCTACTAGTTTTTCAATCTCTTCTCTTGATAATTCCCTATATATCAATGTTTTGGCTCCTTATTACTTATTTATTAATTTAAACTTTAGTAAAGATGATTTTTGAATTTGTACTGCATTTTCAGCAATATCGTATAACGTTCTTGCATTCACGACGTCCCACCAGCTAAAGGGCTGAAGGCCCGGCTGAGCTTGAGCAGTTAGCCGGTGCGGATGTGTCCGCCTAACCCCACTTCCCTGCTTCTTACTCCGGGCGGATCGAGCAGCCGGAAGGCTGCGATGCGTGAATACTATGTTATGTGATATCATCGACCTCTTGATTTATTTTCGCATTCTTTAATCTCTGAAGAAATATTTCTTCTTTGGTCGCAAATCTCCGAGATACAGTATTCTTCTCCAGCGCACGATTCCAAAATTCAATATTTGTTTGTAAATCCAATAAGTCATACTCAATTAATCTATCTGAAAAAATGGTAATTAGTTCAGCTAACATTGCATAATACATTGATATCGATTGTACTGGAACTAATAAATCCCCCGGATTTTTACCCTCATAAACCATTCTTTCTCCTTTGCCCAATGTATATGAGTATGCTAAGGACCTATAAGTTCTATGATTTAGTTTTGAGAGATGCCTATAAAAGTTATTGTAGGCGTCTGCAAGTTGTTTATTGTGTGTTTTCTCTACATATTCCCTAAAAATTCTATTTGGAATAACTTTGTTATCATACCAATCATCTAAATGCTTTTGTTTCTTTTCATCATCACTTGAAAAATAGGATGCCAAATCCATTGTTTCTACAACATCTCTAAATAATCTACTCGCCAATCTATGTTCTTTATTATCAATCAGCTTAAGGCAATCTCTAAGTGAATCTACTGCATCAATTGACAACATCCATATTGCCTTTTCTGATGATCTATCATCTCGTGTAAATTCAAATGGTAAATTCAACAATAAATCAAATATTAATTCTAGCAACTTTTTTGCTTCTCTTGAAAATTGATTCTGTGCTTCATATTCATAGGGGTTTTCGTAAGCTTCTTGTATATCCCTCCACCAGACAAAACTTGACATTATAGCTTCACCTCTTTTCGATGATTTCACATAACGTTTCTGTATTCACGACGTCCCACCGACTTAAGGCTCCGTCAGGAGCCGGCCGCGGTGCGGTTGTGTCCGCTGAATTTGCTCACCTGCCAATTGCATCTCGTGGACCGAGGATCCGCCAGGCTCCGATGCGTGAATATAATGTTATCTGATGCCGAAACATCTAGGAACTACCTTCAGAATTTTTACTTGGAAGTTCTTCAATATGAGTATGTAGTTGTTCAATTCTTCTAGGAAGCACATATAAATATTCTATTATATAGTCAAGCATATCAACAGCAAATCTTGAGAGTCTATCGTCTGGTTCTCTCTCCAAATCAAAATGTGCTCCAAGATTTCCTCCTACTCTAATTGCATGAGCAAGAGTTAATAGAGGTTGTTGGAGCTCCACATGACTTGATAACACTTCCAACTGCTTATAAAGAGGTTTTCATTGTTCGGTCTCAGGCAACAGAGATTTGGTGATTCCTTCAAGCAATCGCCTGCACAAAACAACTGTTGCTGACCACTCACCAAGATTATAGACATTTACTGCAGATTTATAAGCCCTTAACATACTCTCTGAAAATTTCTCTGTAATTTCAATACCTTCAACTATTTCCCTATCTTCAAGTGCTACCGGAGATATGTATAAATCACCCGTATACTTTTCATCTTCACATTCTTTCAATTCAACTAAGTAGAACCTAGATATTTGCCCACAGCCAGAGCAACGTGAAGTAGTATACATCACGGTCTTATTATATGGATACCATTCTAAATTGAAATTAACTAATCTTGAACAATAACCGCACTTCTTATCAACAGATTTAGGTACTATAAAATCTTCACTATGCTTATATTCTACTATTTGTTTTTCATCTATTAATTGCATCTTAAACACTTCCTCAAAATTTATTCGGTTTCAGATAACGTTTTGTATTCACGAACCCTCACTGGCTTAAGGGCGCTTGCGCCCGAGGTCCGATGAACTTAGCCAGTGCAGGGTTGTCTGCTAATTCTACTTCTCTGTAATTGCTTCTTGCAGACCAGGGGAGTTATCCCCTTGCGTGAATATTGTGTTAGCAGGAGTCATCTACTTCATCGAGATCGATTTCTATATAGTCATAGTAAGTTTTCATTATTTTTACTGAAAAGAAGTTAATGATATTCTCAATTAAATCAATATATGAGTCTACTTTGTTATTGTCTATTAACACTTTCATATTTTCTGATAAATTTAATTCATGTGCTAACTCTTCTCCAATGTTTTTAATTGCTTTTTTATTAAGACAACTTTTATTGTGAATAATACAGTTTCTTTCTTCGTTAAAAATTCTTATATCGGTTTTCCATTTAAATTCACTAGTTGCATTCAGATGTTTTAGGAGATACTTTATTTTATTTACAACTCCGGAGAGGTTCTTATCACTCAGCATCGCAGAATCAATAAAAAATTCTTTTATATCAGTATCATTTTCAAATTCTAATAGTTGTTTATAATTTACTTTAATATTGACTTCACTAAGGAAATCATCTAGGTACATGCCTAAAGACTTTATTAATTCCGCAAGGTATTCGTCCAATATTGTATATGTATTTACAAAACACATTTTATTATGGATATAAAGTTGCTTCATAAATTCATTTGCTATCATTGTTTCTATAAATGAATCCCTATATCCCAAGCTTTTCTCTAGTTCTATTATTTTAGTTAACCATGAATACTTATCAATAAGATCCCCTATTTTATTACGTAGTATATAATCCAAATCCTCTAATGAAGCATTGCTTAATACGATGTCTATAATTTCTTTTTGGATAGGGATTAAATCATTAAAATTTATCGTTCCAAATGTAGTGTTTCTAGAAAAGTTGACTCGATAAAATCTTAAAAGATTAATATCCGCAAGGAATTTCTCTTTTACTTTTATAACTTCATAGTCAACTCCCCAATCGTAAAAATCCCTACCTTTAAAAAAATTTCCTTCATAATTACTCATTTTTTCTCCTAGTTTCAGATGATTTCGGCGTCACGGTAGAGACGCCGGTTACCCAACGCCCCCCGCACAGATCCCGGCGTGCGGAACTACCGCACCGGGCTCTTCAGGAATACTCACTTCCGTACTTTCAGCCTTAGAATTCAAATTGAAGTTGCACGTGTTGGGATTCTACAATTTTAGGTTTCTCGACTCCATACCTCTTTAGACAGGATGTGTATGTGTCAAGATTAAAGCTTCGTCGCTGACTTCTTCGATTAGCCACTTGTATAAGATTTTGAGTGCCTGCTTGTAAAAGTGATTTATGCTCGCGTAGTTACCAATTATTCCATAGTAGTTGTAGTAGCCTCTTAGCTTGGCATTTAGCTTTGGAAGTATCCGTCTTAACCGTTTGTTCCGATTTTCTTTACACCATTCTTTGAATGCTACGATGGATTTCTGCAGTTTGCTTCTGGACGTTCTCCTCTTAATTAGGTCCTTCCCCTTTCGGGAAACTCCCCAGCGAAACTCGAAACCTAGGAACTCAAATTTGGTGTTCTCTTCTTTTCTAAACCGAGAAAAACTGATAATATTCGTTTTCTCAGCTGACAGTTCAAGTCCGAATTTTCCTAGCCTTTGACCTACTGCTCGATAAAATCGCTCCGCATCTCTTTTGTATTGGAACGCGCACAAGAAGTCGTCTGCGTACCTACAGAAGTAGACTTTTCCTTCGTAGTGCTTTTTCACAACATGCTCGATCCATGAATCCAAGGCATAATGCAAATAGACGTTCGCTAACACTGGACTTATGATGCCTCCCTGTGGACAGCCCGTAACCGGATGCTTTACTTTTCCCTCCGTGTCCATAATTCCGGCTTTCAGCCATTTTTGTATCAGTCTCAGAAGCGCTCTGTCTGCTATTCGGATCTCAAGCATCTTGATCAGCCATTCATGATCGATATTGTCAAAGAATCCACGAATGTCCGCCTCTACGATGTAACTGTACTTCCCAAATTGCAGTTCGCTCGTTATAGCTTGAATTGCTTTCTGCGCTCCGGTGTTTGGGCGGTAACCATATCTGTGTGGACTAAATTCCGGCTCGTAGATCGCTTCCAGCATTCCAGTTGCTGCTCTCTGTATAACTTTATCTGATACTGCTGGTATGCCTAGCGCTCGCTTCTTTCCATTCCCTTTGTCAATGTATACCCTACGTACTAACTTTGCTCGGTAGGTCTTGTTTTTCAACTGTTGTTCTGCTGTCCTAAGGTTTTGATCAAGGTGCATTTCATAATCTGTAGCAGTAACCTGGTCAATTCCTGCAGCCGCTTTCTTCTTCAATTCATAGAAAGCTGTTTTAAGTCCTTCAGCATTTAACAGTCGATATAAATTTCCGAACCGATGCTTTTTGTTCTCTTTTGCCTTCTTTGATATTCCTTGCAGGGTGGTTTGCCTACGTTGTTCCGATCCGACATGTCCGGTGCAGGTTTCCTTTGCAAGCTGCATATTCCTGTTCATCCCTTCCCCATGTAGCCGGCTTTCCCGTCCTCGGAGTATTATGGATGAATCCGAATCCCTTATGTGCCTTCGGTCTTCCTCTTTTTTTGATTGTCCGACCTACCGTTTGTTTTTGTAACGGAGCCATAAAGTGCCTTCCAAGTTCCCGGTTTTTCTCTCTATACATGCCACGTTCTAGGACCCCGGCAGATCCTCTGAAGCCTTACCGATACCGGCTTCTTTGCATGGACTTCCGTGACGTTAAACACGTCGTCATCTGCTCTTTGTCTGTTTTAGACTACAAGTGACGAGGCTCAATGTGCTTCAGGAGGTACGTCTCCCTATGGCCTGCATAGTTCTCTGTGTACACTTCACCTAGCAGTTTCCTGTGTCGGCGCAACACTCGATAGGAGTGGTGGGTTAGACCTTACTCCACAGGGACTTTCACCCTGCCAGAATAGCCGAGCATTCTTGGCGTACTAACGTTCCTGTATTCACGAACCCTCACGACCTTAAGGGGCGTTGCCCCAGCCGCCATGCGGTCAAGTGATGCAGGGTTGGCTTGCTGAATCCCCTTCCCCGAAATCCCTCTGCCAGACCAAAGCTGTAGGCTGCAGCGTTAATGTGTGGTTATGCAAAGGCCCTACCTCCTGATTAACTTACAAAAGGCTCTTCTTTATAATGTCTTGTATCTCCATACAAAATAATATCTGATTTATTCATTACTAATTCAATCTTACATAAACTCGCTGGATGTATATACGGAGGGTTCCAAATATCCTTCATATGTCGATCTTCAAAATACGCCATAATCAATTTAACTACAACCGCATGAGTTACGATCAATATTGATTTACCTTGGTTTATACTAATAATTTGATGTAATTTATTAATCGCCCTTTTGGAAACATCCTGAAAGGTCTCGCTACTTTGTACATTAAACTTCTCTGGATCATGCCAGAAATAATGAAATTGTTCCGGATATAACTCCTTAACTTCTTCTTGAGATTTACCTTCCCAGATTCCTAAATTTATTTCTCTCAAATCATTACTTTCAATTATATCGATTCCCTTTAAATCTCTTATTAATTCGGCTGTTCTTCGGGCTCTAAGACTTGAACTTGAATAAATAATATCTATCTGCTCATCCTGGATTGATTCACCTAACCATTGAGCTTGTTTAATCCCTAATTCTGTTAATGGAGAATCTTGGTGTCCTTGTAATTTATGCTCGACATTCCATTTTGTCTGTCCATGTCTAACTAAGTAAATTGTGGTGGTTTTATTATTCATCATTGAAGCCTCTCTCAGATATATTCATTAGTCTTTATATAATTTCAGGTTTATATGATCTCCGGACTTTCGCATAACGTATTCCGTATTCACGACACCGAGAGGCTTAAGGCAGCATAGCTGCCGGGTCAAAGACTTAGCATCACAGGATGTGTACGCCTGAATGTGCATCTTTGTACTGAAATTACTCCGTTATCTATTCACTTCCCCCTACTTCCGGCAGGCCGAGGATCGCTTGCGATCCGATGCGATAATACATTGTTATGTAAAGTATGACACTTCTCGATTTAGCTACAGATCATCATCTTGCATATAATAGAGATTCGGCTTACCACAATGATGACATTGTCGTTGTAATTGAGATATTGTACCACCGCAATATACACAAGCCATCCCATATATTCCATATCTTTCAATGTCAATCATCGCATTTTGAATTTCTCCAACTTGTTCTTTAATTGATTTTGTTCTTTCCTCAAGTTGTTTAGTTTCTATTTCAACAATCCGAGTAGATGGCATGCTCCCAATCAAACTTAATGCTGTAGTAATTCTATCTGTTATCTGAATTAAATGTTTTCCAGTTTTATTGAAAAATTCTGTTCTTAACAAATCATTATTACGAGTGTAAGTTTTATCACGTGAAACGATTACTATATCACATTCACACTTAGAAATGAGAGACTCCCAAATCACTTCATCTCCTATGCTAGTTTTGTCTCTGCTTGTAGGTGGATTTCCAAGGAGTTTTCTCTTCTTTGCTTTAATTATGTCATCATCTGTTATGTTGATAATTTGAACACCAGAAGTTTGATATAATTCACTAATTTTATTACTTACAGGATCTTTGTGTGCATCATTTATCATTTCTTCAATTACCATAATTAGATTTTTTGCTTTCTCCGAGATTGATCCTTTGAGTTCTTGAATTTTATTATATTCGGGCATTGTATTTAAAATGGAAGACGAATAAATATTAATCTTTATAGAATTCCTAAAGTTGCTTTTGAGATTTTCAAGTTCCGTTATTCGGTTCCTCATAAACTCATTAAACACTTGTTCTGAGAAAATGAAGTTGTCCTTATTATTTTTTACTTCGTCAAGAATTTGGAGAGCGTCATTATTAGAGCGATAAAAATCTAAATATGTATTTGTATCAATTAAAAATTTCGTCATCTTTATTCTCCCTTGTCATATTTCACATAACGTACCCGCATTCATGACGCCCGACTCCCTTAGTTAGCTCTTATCTTAGGGAGACGAGTGTGTCCGCCTGCCCCAACTTCTTTGAAGTCCATATGGCCGACCGAGGGACGGCGAATGCCAGCCTGATGCGTGAATCTAATGTTATACGAAGTCATTAGCATCATCAAAAGACTAATGAATGTAAAAAAGTATTCACCAATAGAACTGATATAGTATCGTAGGTTTTATATTCTTTGTTGATTTCTTTAAGTTACACTTTGAACATAATAATTGATAGTTTGTTGGATCATTTGTCCCTCCATTTTCTAATGCAATTATATGATCAAAATGCATTCCTTTATCTGGAGTAATAGTTACAATTCCAGTCAAATCTTTTGAACAAACCTGGCATCTTCCATTTCCTCTAAAAAATATGCCTTTTTGAAGCCATTTTGGTACTTTAACCCGTTTAATATCAATCAATTTACTTTCAATTATGAATTTAGAAATAACTTTATTGAAATGATATAAAAATAACTTGTCATTAAACAGAAGGTAGAAAATATCATCGACAATTTTATTACTTTCTCTGCTTTCATTGTGTAAATCTATGATTTCACTAATTACTTCTTGTATTTTTTTATTGTACCTATTCCTATTAACATAAAATTGATGTACCAATTTAACCAATATACTTCGGTAATTATTAATAGCAGGGATATACATTTCCAAAGGTTCAATAAAATACTGTAATATGGTTAATTCGATTTCTTCATGACTCCAATTATAAAAATCATCCAAGAACCAATATTCATGTTTTCTTAAATTCATAACTAATAAATCACTGATAAAATCGTGTAGAATTGAATGTTTATTAGGTTTATGTAATTTTACTTCATTTCGTTGTATCAACTCAGTGAAGTATTGTTCATGATCCTCATTAAATAACCATAAATATGGATTAAACTTATCTTCAATATTCTCACTAATAATAATCTCACTTGCTATAGATGCTACTTGGTAGGCGTATTTCAATTTTAAGGGTCTGTATGATACATCTATACTCATAAATTCAAAGTCCTTTCAGTTTCAATGATTTCGCATAAAGTCTCTCGTATTAACGACGCCCGACTCCCTTAGATAGCTCTTATCTTAGGGAGTCAGGTGTGTCCGCCTGTTCCTACTCCCCCGAAATCCATCTGGCGGACCGAGGGACGACAAATGCCGGCCCGATACGTAAATGCAGTGTTATCCGATGCATCCGACTTCCTAGGATTACCGGCAAAACTCTTAAAGAGACTTAGATAACAAAAGTAATGAATTTAATTTCTTACTATGACATTCAGAATAAATATATCCGCTTCCACAAAAACAAGGATAGACAAGTTGCCCTCCCTGACGAACATATTGTTGTATTTGAAAATTCATTTTATAAAGTTCGTCATAAACTCCTTGTTCCTGTTGACTAAAATGAATTTCATAACTGAGTGCACGTTCCCCTTTATTCATTATTCTGAATAAAGCTTTTTGAATATCTATAAAGTCGTTAACTAATAAATTATTGGTACAATTAATTCGAATATTCTCTACCTGGGCGCCATTATAATTGATCTTATCATCTTGAACAAATAATATACGATCAATTGAAATACTCTTTGGAGTTATATCAACTAGATCTCCGTTACTAGATCTCCATACAGCGTGAAATTCAGCCTCACATATTAAATCACTCTTCCATATCTGCCATCCATATACTATACCCCCGCCGTCTTTGGAAATTTTCTTTTCAACGTTTGGAAAACATTCGTTTATTAAGGCATACGGTTCGGCAGTTACCGATAAATATATAGGTTGAAATTTTGAGTTTATTTTTCTTAATAATTTTTGTACCTTTTCATCATGTAAATCAGGCGTCATTTTATTCATCATCCCTTTAAAATTATTTATTTATATGACTTTCGGATGTTTCGGATAACGTATGTGTATTCACGAACCCTCACTGGTTTAAGTGAGCGGAGCGAACGGGTCCGACAGACTTAGCCTGTGCAGGTTTGTCTGCTGAATCTTCTTCCTCGTAATTGCTTCTTACAGACCAGGGGCGTTAGCCCCGTGCGTGAATATGGTGTTATCGGATGTCATATCTTCATTGAATTACTTAAATTACTTCTTGTACTTTTTATTTTGCATTTCAAAAGATATTTGTGGAATAGCAAAATCTTCAGTGAATGGTCTTGGTGTTTCAATATTTACCGAAATTACCTGTATGCTCTGACCTACAATTTTTGAATAGTCCTTTTTCATTTGTTGAAAAATTTTACTATATCCTTTATACATTTGATTAGTTTCATCATATAGGCTAAGAAGCCATTCTTTTTGATATTCCCGATACATATAGATTTCAATAGGATTGGGATTTTCAACTATACTTTTTTTATTGTCGACTAAGTTATATTGATCTGCTGCCTCGAATTGTGCATAGATTAACGATTCAGGAATGTGTGAATTCCAATTACGACTATTATTTAGTTGCGTTAAAATATCTTTAACTTCTTCATTTAATTCTGATAATCCATATTCATCTTTCTTTCTATCTATTAATTTTCTAAATTTTTTATAGGACGCTGATGAATTTGATTCATCTGCTAATAAATTTAAAAGTTCAATGTTTAACTTACCAATCTTATCTGAAAAATCATTGTAAATATAACCATCAAATGATAAAACGTCTTCATCTCTTAGCCTTAAACTGTCAATCTTTTCATTCAATTTTTTTATGTAATATTTAAAGCTCTGAATTTGTTTATGTGTTGCAATAATTAAAAACCTAAGATATATAATAAAATCTGATTTTTTCTCTAACTTATAAACTTTGTAATTAGTACTAGTCATTTGAATTCCCCTTCTTTCAGACGATTTCCGATAACGTTTGTGTATTCACGAATCCGAGAGGGTTAAGGTCCGCCAGGACCGGGTGGCTCCGCCACTTAGCCTCGCAGGGTTGTCTGCCTGATTCCACTTCTCAGAAAAGCCTCGGGCAGACCAAAGATAGGCCTGCCTATCCTTAGCGTGAATATAATGTTAGATGATGTTACCGACCTCTTCGAAATGCTGTAAAAGTTATTGTTATTTAGCTTCCATTATTACAAAGTATACATCCATGGCATGACAAGTAGATATTATGTTTCACGCATTTTGGGTAGCCGACAGGTATTGTTGGATTATCATCATCCACTTCCACCTCTGACCATTCTAAGTAGCTATTCATATTAATACTAGCTATATCAAAGACATTAATCATTAACTTAAACTGCTCTAAACATCCAATAATCCAATCTTGGCGTGGTTCATAACTTAATCGTTCCCAACCTAAGCCATCTATTGCGCCGCAAG
>NZ_JBFULK010000027.1:0-22690 GCF_056400365.1 Paenibacillus sp. P5_B5 | reverse complement strand
CTTTGACCGCCTTCAGTTTGAATTCTTCTGTATATGTTTGAAATGATTGTCCTTTTTTAGCCATAAAAATATCCCCTCCAAGAGTCACTCCCAACCCTCATGATAACATGACGGTTTTTTTGAGTGTCTACTTAAAGGGGATAATACCAGGTATGACCAAAATCGCGGTTTTTTTTATTTTGATTGAATTATACTTTTGCAGTTGACTTTGCCCTTAGGGTAATGTGTACAGTAGAATTGAACAAAGTATCGATACTTAAATCATTTAGTCCGTATAAAAATATGAAGAATGGAGGTGACCTCTTGCTTTCGATTGGAGAATTCTCGAAGATATGCGAAGTATCTACAAAAACGCTTCGATATTATGATGAAATTGGATTAATTACTCCTGATGAGATTAATCCTGAAAACGGTTATAGGTATTATTCCATCAGGCAACTAAATAAGATGCTCTTTATCAACCGTTTGAAATCCTATCATTTTTCTCTGGAAGAAATCAAAGCCATTCTGGAATTGGAAGAGGATCAATCAGAAGAGAATCTTTGTTCTGCCCTTAATCGCAAGAGAAGGGAAATACAGGAAAAGCTAAATACTTTTGAATATACCCTAAGACAAATAAGTAATGATATTTTAAATTTAGAGAAGGGAGTACCAATTATGTCATACCTTGACAGCATAGAAGTACAACTTGTTGAAACCCAGCCAATGAATATCCTTTATATGCGTCAGATGATGAGTAGTGATGACTATGCCCTTGGATATGGAAAGTATTTTAACAGGCTATATGAAAAGATTGCTAATGAAAAACTCACCGTGTTTGGTACGCCAATGACTATTTATCACAGCCCTGAATACAATCCTGCCGGCAATGATACAGAGTTTGCCATCCCGATAGAGGAGATTGTAAAGGGAACGAGAGATTTGCCTGGAGGCCTTTGTGCGAAGTCTGTTTTAAAGGGTTCATATTCAGAATTGACATCGGTATATGCTAAGTTGAGGGAATGGGTAGAAAATGAAGGATATGAATTGGTGAAATCACCATATGAAATATATGTAACCGCCCCCAATCAAGCCACCGTTCCTGAGGGTATTGTTACAGAGGTGTATTTTCCTATAAAGAAAAAATAGAGCTTGAAATCTATGACCGGGAGGTATTAATAATGAATAGAAATTACTGGCCAACTACAGAATGGCAAGCCGTAGACCCGGCAACCTTGAGAATGGATTCTGAAAAGTTATCAGAGCTTGAACCTATGATAAAATCCGAGTACAGCAATATAAACGGTATTGTTGTTGTGAGAAATGGATCTATTGCTTATGAAAGATATTATAATGGCTATGGCCCGGATGATACGCATCATGTGGCATCTGTAACGAAAAATATCATATCTGCCCTCATTGGTATTGCTATAGATGCAAGATATATTAAAAATGTAGACCAGAAGGTGCTGGATTTTTTCCCCGAATATGTTCCCGATGCTGCTGATCGGCAGAAACGAGAAATCTCCATACGCCATCTGCTCACGATGACCGCTCCATATCCATTTGAGGATTGGCACGAACCGCTGGACAAGATGTGTATGGAGCCTGACTGGATAAAGTATACGCTAGATATGCTGGGTCAAAAGGGGAGTATTGGAGCTTTTAAGTATTCAACCGCCGGGGTGCACCTGCTTTCAGCTATCATCACTCGTACCACTGGAAAAAGCGCCCGTGAGTTTGCTAACGAATACTTATTTAAACCCATTGGCATGAAAGAAATCCCGGATTATGAAATGAAATCATTCGGCTTTGAAGATTTATTCGGGGCAAATGTGAGAGGATGGGTTAAAGATCCAAACCATAACTCGACAGGAGGATGGGGACTTACGCTAACTCCTCATGACATGGCACGATTTGGTTATTTATATCTAAACCGTGGCATTTGGGACAATAATCAAATTATTTCGGAGACATGGATAGACGAATCAACAGCGATGAACCCCAACAAATACGGTTATCTATGGTGGTTACGCGAAGAGGACGGAGTTTCTACTTACTCAGCACTAGGCGATGGCGGTAATGTCATTTGTTGCATTCCAGAAAAAGACCTGATCGTAGCAATTGCATCAGAATTCATCATGAATCCTCGTGATAGGTGGACACTGATTAAGGAATGTATTATCCCGGCTGTAATAGACTAAATCATCAATACATACGACAATGATTTATACACACTTAACAGATGAAGAAATGCGAAAAGCAGTTAATAATATGGATAAATTGATGTTGGGTGACAATAACATTATCTCATTAAATACCGCGTAAATTGCGGTATTTTTGTTTTATGGGATAAAGTTGTTATCATGGCTGATTGACAAGAACTTTATCTAATTCCCGATTTTGACAATAACATTATCTCATTCCCGACAGAGGCATTCTGTCAATGAATTCCTTAATCCGTTATTAAGCTAAAGGGAGATTAAGTATACGAATGGTGTTCAAAATATTATTCGGCACAATGAATGAGGTGATTTCATGCAAGATATTGAACGTCAGGCACAAATAAAGGGAGTAAAGTTGGAACGATATGGGAGATGTCAATTTTGCGGCTCTAATACTAAAGGTGGGGTATATGAATGCTTTGATGTTTTCAATGCTGTTGCAATTAGTTCTGTTGATATCGAAGGGATTTCACACATTCTGTATGCCGTCATCGGGTTACTTTTATAAGATCACTGCAACGGGTCATCAACATAAACCTTCTATTTGTCGAATGAGTTTATAATACCTTAAATTAGTGAAGGATGAGGAAAGTTGTTGTAAACACCGTACTAGATGTTTCTTTATTAGTTTCAACAACTTCTCTTGTTGATGCAAAATCATTAGTATAATTCTGTCTAACATTTATTAACTTTCCTTTTTATTGTTCAATACCCAGCTTCCGCAAATACTTCTCTGAAGAAGGGGTCAATCATTAATGTTTTCTTATCTCCATCATCTCCTTCAAGACTAATGCTCCAATACGGGGACAGTTTAAACCAAACAATTTCCGTTTTTGTCGCAACATAACTTCCTTTACCCTGAGCTTTAATAGCAATAGAAATTGCGTCTTTTCTAGCTATGTATACAAAAGATGATATGACTATTACAATTACAATTAATATTGTTAATAGTTTTATTTTTGACATTTATTTCTCTCCTTTAAAGTAGTCGTATAACTTCTTTACAAGAATATAGCTCAATTATTAACCTAATTATAGATGTAAATCTAGCACCAGATTTTCCCGTTTTTTAGAAAGTCCACAATTAAAGAAAAGGTTGTTGGAAATTTCCTTGTAAAATATGATTCATCAACTGGTCGTGTACTTATAGGTCATATTAAAGATCGACAAATACGGACCTTTTATAAGGATGACGGTCGAGTTGCTGATCCTTTTAAGGCGGCAATTGATCTTGCAAAAATCGCTCGGTGGCCGTAATTAAGTGAGGTGAGGTAAGTTGAAACGAGATGAAGCTATAAGCATTATTATAAACTCAACAATTGACGGTATGTCTGATAGAACACGTCAAGAGATTCTATTTGACTGGTGGGGTATAGACCAAGAGCATTCAGAATATTATAGATTGTCGGAAGCATTAAGGACAGAAATACTTCGTTTTGATGAGCCACAAAGAGATGCTAAGGATGAAAGCTACAATACATTGATATTTGTAGCTTTGAGTAAAAAATATCTTGGAGTAAGAAACGAATATTTATCAAAACGAGTTTCAGAAATCCTGCATTCTAACTACGAGGTAGAGGGATTAGTCGATGAACTTTTTACTTGTCCGTGTTGTGAATTTAAGACACTTCAAACAAAGGGCGAGTACGATATCTGTCCAGTTTGCTATTGGGAAGACGATGGTAACTTAAATCCCTTATACTATAGTTCACCTAACCATATGACACTTGCCCAAGGTCGTAAGAATTTTGCTGAGTTTGGGGCGGTGAGTGAGTCCTTATTACAGTTTCTTGAATCAGATAGATTAGATATGTATATAAAATAGTGTTACAAAAACTTGTTTATTTTGTGCCTTGAAGAGAAATCTCTTCAAGGTTGTTTTTTCTATCCAGTACTTCGAAGTATTATTATGATGCAAATGCCAATATCATCGCGGAAGAAACAACTGAAGGGCAAACTACCAAGCTATACAGCTATATCCGAAGTGGTAGCGCACTCATTGCCAAATTCGATTCATCAGGTGACAAACAGTATTATTTGCAAAACGGACATGGTGATGTCGTATCTGTAACTGATGCCCAAGKAAATAAGCTAGTGGATTACAAGTAAGATATTTGGGGAGAATTGTTATCTAAGAGTGGACCGAATGTGAGTTCAGACGACAATGCTTTCCAATACGCTGGTGAAATTTTCAACGAGACGACAGGATTGCAGTACCTGCGGGCACGGTGGTATGATCCAATTATCGGAAGGTTTATACAAGAGGATACGTATGCAGGGGAACTAGACGATCCTCTTAGTTTAAATTTGTATACGTATGTGGAAAACAATCCACTGAAGTATGTTGATTCAAGTGGACATAATCCTTGGTTGATATATTTGGGTGCTAGAATTGCTATTAAAGATCTGACGCCTGTTGTAAAAACGGCTGGAAAAAAATTAGTAAATAAATTATGAGGTTCTAAGCCAATAAAGGTTAGAAAAGTAGATAAGGGCAAAGGGGAACTTAACAAGCCTGAAATAAAGTCTGAAATAAAGTCTGAAAAAGGGTCTGGCACTCATATGAGGAGAACGTATGATCTAGATGGGAATAACGTACAAATCAATAGTGGACACAGTTATAATCGGACTCATAGAACTGGAAGTGTACAAGGATACGGATCAATGAATGAAATTGAAGGAGAAATACTAAAGGATGTTGCCAGATTAATTAAATCTAGAACCTCATTAGTATTTCGACTTATTATCCAAAATGAGGTGAAGAAATATGATTAAGGAACTTGTAAATACAATTCGTTCACTCATGGGAGTAAACCGGAATGAATTGAGCGAAGTACAATTAATATCAGTCAATAAAAAAATCAAAGATACAATGGAAAAGATTGAAATAGAATTAAAATGTACTCAAGATGCATCGATATTAAAAGAAATAATTGAAGAAGATCGCTATTTGTATATTTTTCCTATTGATCTAATGTTTCATGTATTTCAACGATTAATTCAACTTGAAACAGATAAAAAAAGGTATCTAGAAGATTTCCAGAACTACTTGTTGTTATTTGGTCCTGATTGGCAGGAAGAAGCAAAAGAAATTAGTAATGCTTTGGAAAAAGAAAATATTGAAACGGCTGTTTCCATTGCACAACAAGTAGATTATGACAAATACAATAAGTAATTAAATCCACGTAATTACTTATTGTATTTGTAGATATCTTCACAAAATCCGTATTTTGTACATATGTCTATAAAACTGTTTAATACCACGACTAGCTAGCGATGTCGGTTGACAAGAACTTTATCTCATAAATGACAAGAACTTTATTTCTTTTCCGTTTCCACTAGTGTTTTGACCCTTCTTTGCTGGCAAATAAAATGCACCCCCTAGAATTTCATCGGTAAACCCAGCGGTTTATTCCAATGTCTATTCTAAGGGGTGCATTTCAAATTACTCTCATGAGGTTTTTCTTGTTATTCTTCTATATCAAGTAAGTAACCTTACTTATGATAGTTAATGTTTAGACGAACAATTCTTCAACAGAAAGAACTTCTATTGAACTACAATAAAAATGCATTGTTCCATTTTCATAATCATGAACATAATATCTTACTTCATTATCCCAATTTCGGTCTCTTAAATCATCTATTTTAAAACCTGATATCTGATTAAAGCTCCCACCAAATCCTGATAAAGATAAAGAGCTTACTTCATTGAATTTAAGCACAAATTTCAACCTTTTTTGTTGAAGTTGATCATCATAAACATAACCAACCTCCAAAAATGATGCATTTTCATAATAATTATTATAATCTATATAATAATTAACAAAATCAATAAAACTTACATTTTCTTCTGCAAATTGGGGTAGTTTATCGGAAATTAATTTAAAGTTCTTTATGAAATCCATAGATTGAGCCACCTTTACTATTTAACTTCCTTACCTTTTTCATAACCTCGACCATATCTATATTCATGTAAATGAGGAATGGTATGTCTAGTACTCGGCATTCTATGATCTGCGTGATCGACTCTATATTTCTGTCTACCACACATGTAATAAATAACGGGTGATCGTTCAATTTTTCCTCTGTTTTCTTTGTAATGATCGAACTTTGCATCTGGAGTAGATTGCATTGGAACGTCTCTCCCCCGAATTCCATACCGAGACACAAAGCCAATCAAGATTAAAAGAATATGAACTATTTAACATAGATTAAATTTTCATAGTAAGTATCCCATTCACTAGTATTGAACCTGGCTTTTACTGCTTTTTCCAGACTGACGGGAGACCAAGATTCCAACTCTTTGACCTCATCAATATCTAATGGTCTAGGGTTTTCCATAATAATATCTCCAGTATGGTCTACCAACATATAGCCGTCTTCAGTCTCTACTTTATAAACAGGAAATTTAATACTTGGTATTGGTGCATTCCCTATTACTTCCCAAATGCCATCTTCAATTCTAGAATTTACAGTCTGGATCAAGAAGACAGTGTGTATGTTCCGCCCTATAAGCGATAAAGCTAACAACTCTGATATAGGTAACGGGATGTCAAAGTCTACATCACATCGGACAAATAATATTGCTCCGGCGTAGTCCTTTAATGGCTACAGCCATGAATAGAAATGAACTAGATTATCAGGATGGCACTCGATTCTTAGCGTATTCTTTCTCGACTTAGGAATAAAGGTAAGTTGATAGGAGATGTGTAGGTAATGCCCACTATCTCTTACATGTAAATGGTACTTAAATCCCTTCTCCTTCAAGCAAAAGGTAGCATGTAAATACTGTCGCAGACGTTGTTGGAAGGGATTAAAGAAATCCCAGGATATATCCGTAAAGCCTACTACAATGCGGTCAATCGAAACTTGTATTACTTCCATGTTCGACCCCCAACCGAAATTTTTAACGAATTTCGGACTATATTAGAGGGCAAGGTAGCTTGCCTAATACGTATCCTTACCTGTATATGTTGACTGGCACGTTACCAGATTGTTCTTGACACAGTAATCATCGTTGCTATGGTCAGTTAAGTTGCGGACAAAGTAACCTCCTTTGTTCACCGCCCTTACTACAGTTGTCGTGGTGTCCATCGTTAAAGTTGCGATCCACTGCCATCCCACCCTCTATATTGTTGAAGGGTATTCTACTGTTGCGAATGAATTTGAAAAAAACGCAAGAAAACGAAGGCAACAAAAAACAGGTTAATTATGGTGGTATCTGACAATAATCGACCCATTTAATGTAACGCCTAAGCATTATTTTGGTTATACTTTTCAAGCATTTACGTGCGTATACAAAGGAAATCAAGAAATTTTTGTAGCGGTATAACATGGGTGTAGTCCCACCAAAAAAAGAAACCTTGAAAGGCAAGAAGCCAATCAAGGTTAACTTTGAAATTAATATTTATATTTTAATTTCTCAAGATACGGATACCATTCTTCAAATCCATATTGTGCTTTAACTGCATCCTCCAAGATTGCAGGGGAAATTGATTTACGGGTATTCAAAATCTCTTTCTCGTTTTCAGTCGCATGACGTATTAAATTACCTTTAAAATCTGTAACATAATACCCATTTGGTGTGTCAACAACATACTCAGGAAATAATATTCCGTAGGGCACATCTGTATTTCCAATTAAAATCCAGTCACCTTCTTCAATCGGAACATCCACAGTATGTGTGAAAAAAACAATTTTACTACTGACTATGTCATTTATCTCAGGATGTGTGACTGCAGTAACGTCATAAATAATATATGCTTTGGGATGGCCACCACCAACCACTTGACCGTAGCCGAATTTGTTTTCACCTAACGGAATGGCAAACACATCACCAATCGTAACTGCTATTTCAGATTTCTTTCTTCGAGTCAATTCGATTCACTCCTTACTTTTTCTTGTTTACAGGTAGAATCCCGTTTTGTTTCCATTTCTTTTCACTTATCTGATTCCTTTTATTCTCTAGAGTACCACCATTTTTCTTTAATCCACCGTATTCATTTATTTTTTTCTGTTCCAACACGTTAAGGGCTTTTCCTGGCTTAGCTCTTCCTACTTCCTCAAACTCATACCTTGCGTTTTTATTCGCTCTACTATGCTCAGCCTGTCTCTTTCCATAACGTTCCATACTTTTAGCTTGACCAATGTATTCATCTCCGGTCTTAACATTGGTTCGCTTGTATACGATACCTTTTCCCGTACCCTTACCTACATTTTTAGCCTTAGTGGAAGCCTGTGTATTATTCGCAATCTTAGATTTTGGCTTAGAAACCGTAGGTGTAGGTGTGGATTTAGGCTTAACCTTAGGTGTAGGTGTTTTAACGATATCATTTATTTTCGATATCGTTTTAGCTCCCTTTGCTACATAAGAACCGGGAACAAATGGAACAACTGCTGCTCCCATATCCCAAGCCAAGTATCCAGCATTTTCCCAACTTGGATTTATAATCAGCTGGCCTAAGCTCCATACTGCACTACCAATATCTAAAATTGTATCCAATACATTTCCACTTGGATCCACATATTTTAAAGGATTATTCTCCACATACGTATACAAATTCAAATTAAGCGGATTATCTAGCTCCCCCTCATACGTATCCTCTTGTATAAATCTCCCGATACTTGGATCATACCATCGTGCCCGCAGGTACTGCAAACCCGTTGTCTCGTCGTAATATTCGCCGGAGTATTGGAACGCATTGTCGTCTGAACTTGCGTTTGGACCACTCTTAGATAACAATTCTCCCCAAATATCATACTTGTAATCAACCAGTTTATTGCCTTGAGCATCAGTTACAGATACCACATCACCATGTCCGTTATGCAAGAAGTACTGTTTCTCCCCTGATGGATCGACTTTGGCAATGAGTGAACTTCCACTTCGAATATAGCTGTATTGCTTCGTTGTTTGTCCTTCGGTTGTTTCTTCCGCGATAATATTGGCATCCGCATCATAGTAATACTTCGAGTTTTTCTGCTCGGCACCTGTTTGCGGATCAGATTGGATACGATTCACCATTAAACCATCGCCGTTGTATACATAGGATACTTTCTCAGAAGATGGCGTAGTTACCTCAGTCAATTGGTCACGGCTATCATACTTATATTGATTTTGCGGAATTGCCGGTAATTGATCAGACTGCAGCGTTTGACGATTACCTCGATTATTGTAATTATACGTCTCGTTGAACATGCTGTTCGTCTGTACGCGGTGCATCGAGTCATACGTCAGATTTGAAATGACTGCATTATTCTCGATCAGTTTGGTTATATTCCCATAATGATCATATTCGTAACCGTAACTGTTTAGCGCTTGTCCATCAGCTGTTGTTTGTGTAATTCCCGTTAGATTACTTTCTTTGTACGTTAAATTGGATGAGAATTTCCCTCCATTATAAGAAGCTTTCTCGGGTCTGCTTAGCTTATAGGTGAAAGCAGCATCAGGATTGATTAAATCTTCTCCTGCTTTTGTCACATATCCATTCTCATAAGCATACTTTGTTGTCTTGCCAAATGGATCGGTTACTTGTGTAACTTGTCCTGCATTGTCATATGCATAGCTTGTTTGTTTCTCATCTGGATATTTAATCGATGTAAGTGAACCCGTAGCTGTATCATAGTTGAGCATTGTTGTCCCGGTTACATCCGTCATGGACTTTCTACGACCAGCAGTATCATAAGTGAATGACACATTGGGATCATTTGTTCCAGATACGATATTCGTTGCTGTTTTCTTTTTTAACCGATCGCGATTGTCAAATTCGTACGTAAACGTATTTCCTGCTCGATCCTGAAGTTTGTTCTGGTTACCTTCTTTGTCGTACCAATGCATGCTTTTCTTTTTATTCGCATCCGTTTCAATTAGAAGGTTTCCACTTTGATCATATACTTTCTCAATATAGTTTCTGTCCGGGTACTTCACTTGTTTTAATTGACCTAATCTTGTGTACGAGTAGGAAGTCTTCTCGTTCTTGGGATTGGTAACGGAGATCAATTGGCCTAATGCGTCATACTCATTGGTAGTTAGATTATATGCGTCGGATTTGAAAGCATAATGTTCTAATGTGTTGCGAACTCGTCCCTCATAATCATAAGTGTATTTCGTCGGAAGTTTTGGATTTCCATTCCATATTTCTTCAGAGCGCAACACTTCACCATAGAGACCATATGTTTCCTTGTAATTTCCACCATCTGGTGTCGTAACGGTTTGGGTATTGGCGATCGAATCGTAAGAAATGAGTGTACTTTCTAGACTAGGATTCGTAATATGCTTCAGACGACTGGCTTCATCATATGCATATAAGGTGCTGCCTGCGGCATCCACTTGTTCCACAACTCGGCCATTTATATCGTAGAACTGTTCAGTCTTATTTCGTTCATTATCGAGATAATTTTGACGTGGCCAGCCATATACGTTGAAGTTTTGAGTCGTTTTGACCTTGGTTTCATCGGTGTACACAATCTGGTTCACATCATCCTGATAAAGCGCTGTTTGTGTTGTGCCGTCAGGATTTGTGATTTTGGTAACCCGGCCTATTTTGTCATATTCGTAACTAGTTGTATTCCCATTGCCATCTTTAATCGATTTAAGCAAACCTGTCGCAGTATCATAAGTTGTTTCACGAATCACTTCAGATCTGGTGAAATTAGGATCCATCATGTCATTGGTCTGTTTGGTCAAGAAAGCATTGAAACGTGTGTCATATTCATAATCGACAAAGATCTTGCCACCATCACTTGTAATGGTTTTAAGAATCGGATTGCCGTAATTATCAAGCGTGTAATTCACTTCGGATAACACAGTTGTTCCGCTTAGATTCTGCTCAGACACGGTTTCACTTAATAGTTCTTTTTGCGTGTTATATGTGTAATTCGTAATCCTCTTCTTGTTCACATCGATATCTTCTGAAATTTGGGTCAGTAGATTCCGACTATCATACGTATAATCAGTTAATGCTGTGGTTCCGGATGATTCAATCCGTTCATAAGTTTTATCTAATTGACCAAAGTCATCATAAACTATAGATTGTCGATTTTCGGCGGACTTGACCCCGCTTTTCTCTGTGTAAGAAACTGTAGACTTGGGTAAATCCGCACGTTTCTCTTTGAGTGGCGTATACTCCGTAATGAAATTCTCATTCGGTAACTTGGTTGTTACTTTCGTGGAATAATATCGAACAGGCGTGTCCAGCTTGGGATCAACGCTTATATGCTCGCGTTCCATATCATATACAGTTGTTACTTGCTTATCATCAACTTGATTAACAAGCTGTGTTTGGAAAGTGGTATTGCTTCCGTACGAAGCAGCCATGTCCCCTACATAATTTATCGTCTGTAACTTTACTTGACCCGCATCTTCTGCTGTCCCATTAATTGGTGCATCCCAACGTTGTTTCAGTCGGTAGACTTGGTTTACAGCGTTCTGGGAAATATATCTGGTAGTTGGTGAGTAATCGTAGACATACAAGGTTTTCGCTTGCGAAGGATGCCAAACCTCACTGATTAACCCATATGAGTTGTTTAAAGATGGATTTGTTCCGTTTAAGTTAAAATTGGCGTTTTTGACACTGTAATAATATCCAGTTTTCCTGCCTGCTGGATCCGTTTCACTATAGAGATATTCCACATTGCGATTATGATAGGCATCGATACTTGAATATTTTAACAAGGTTACCGTCTCAGCTGTCCCATAATTCAATTCGATAACAACTTTGTCAGGTAAATACGTTATTGTGATTGCATTACCTGCATCGTCGTAAATGTTCGTCAGCACTTCGCCATAATTGCCTTGCTGTATATATTTGAATTGGATTTTATTATTACTTAAATCACGCATATCGATAAGCTTGCCATCAGCGCTAAAATATTGTTTGATGCCGGTTACGACATTTTCCAATACATACGCACTTGTTTTGCCTTGTGAGCTGATGGATGTATTCGTGGATAATACAAGATCTTTCCATGGATAACCTATCAGTTTGAGGTTCGCATCAATCTCATATACTCCACCATCTTCTAAATGCAGATATTTCATCTGCTTGGTTCCGATAGTCTTGGTTTCTATGGAAGATATATTAAATCTCCAACCTACTCCAAGTGGAAATTGCTTGAAATCATAAGGCGTTGTGACTCTATTTGCGCCTGTAGTTGTATTAATATCCATTTCATGTAATTGGGCAGAGGTACTGTTGTATGTTCTCTTAAGTTCGAACCCCATACCATTTCGACCTGGTAATACCATGTCTGTTCTCTCAATCGTGAGACTGCCATCAAGCGTTGAAACTTGTTCGCCAAAAGTATCAATATTGTAAGGTGCACTTGATATATTGATTGAAGCATTATTCACGGCTTCTTCGATAGGAGCAGATACTTGTGTAGTTAGGGGAGACATGATGCCAGGAGATTGTTTAAGTGCTTCTGTTGTTGTCTCTTGGGATGGGTCAGGTACACTACCCTCTGACCTATTTGCATCCGTGTAGGCTGGACGTTCATCGATCACATATTCGTTAGGTTGTCTGTGTTTTATAGGAGGTGTTTTGATATTGGGCTTATCAACGATCCCATCCCATTTGCCACTTTTTTTGGGGTGTTTTTTTAATGGTTTAACACTCGATTGCTGTATTGATGCATAAGCAGTTGATGGATCGACTGGAATGGAAGTAATAAATAGTACAACTGTTAAGATGATAAATGTAATTTTTTTCATGGGGAAAGACGAACTCCTCTTTTGTATTATCAGGGGTTAATGCTTATTAAATTGTTGTTGTCATCATATTGGAAATGTATTGTGGTTCTGTCTGGCAAAGCAATCGTACTTAATCTACCGCTAGGATCATACGTATAGACTGCTTGTCCAGATAAAGGCGGGGCTGCGGTAAGAACTGATTCCGCAGGATCTTGCTCGGTAAGAGCAGATTGTTCTTTGTTTGTTTCTGTTTCTTCTAATGCTTCTGGTAAAGACTCTGGTGATGTTTGTGGTGTCTCATTGTCAATCTGAGGTGATTCTTTGTCAGTCTCAGGTGTTACATTGTTGTCGCTCGGTGGATTAGTTGGAGCGATGGGGGTTGGTGTAACTGTAGGCATGACTGATGGTTCTTCAGTTTTTGCAAGAGCTTGTGATAAAGTCCCAAATAAAAAAAGACATATCACAAAGATAGTCGCCCATTTCTTTTTGATTTTGTTCTGCATGTTAATAATCTCCCTCCTGTAATGATTTGTAAGCCTTAGCAATTATAATGAAATTTTAATAATAAATACATAGTTATTTTTTGGTATATTTTAATAAAAATTTATAATTATTTCGCCAAAAATTCACTAAATGAATCATTTCGTTTATCCCAAAAAAACCAGTACACAAGCCACTTAATTAATTTAAATACCCTGATCACCTTTATTCTTCAGTATCAGGAGCATCTAGCTGAGTTGGAACAAAACATAGATGCCCTAGCTAAAGAAATTGAAGAATATGATTTAATCCAGTCGATTCCCGGTATTGGCCATAAAATTGCTGCAACAATTTTATCGGAAATTGGAGAAGTCGACCGATTTGATCATCCTAAAAAACTGGTCGCCTTCGCAGGCATCGACCCGAGTGTCTTCGCTTCAGGTAAGTTTACGGCAACCCGAAATCGAATCACCAAACGTGGTTCTCGGCAACTTCGTTATGCGCTAGTTTTGGCTGTCCAGTGCGGACTTATCCGTTCTCGTAATATGCGAATCAAAGAGTTTTACGATCGCAAGAGAGCCGAAGGAAAGCCGCATAAAGTAGCTTTGGTCGCATGTGCAAATAAGCTGGTTCATTGGCTCCATGCCATCTTGAAAAGTAAGAAGGCATTTCGTCCGATTTAATAAAAGTATATTGGTATAACCTTCCAAAAACGCAGACTGACTTGGAGGGTTATTTGGCATACTTATTTTAACTATACCACATGATTTTGGTTTACTTTGCTGGGAATCTTGACAAGCTATTAGCTGGTAAAGCTCAATGAGATAACATGATTACCTACTACATAAACCTACATCCGCGACAATGTAGGTAACTTTGTGTCAATAAACCACAATGTAGGCACATTTGTGCATTTTTTATTGACACAAATGTGCCTACATAAAAAAAGAAAAGCCTGATTTAATAAGCTCTTCTCGAGAAAGATATGTAGGCACATTTGTGTCTTTAGACATCTATTGTCTAAGGACACAAATCCACCAACATTAAAGACACAAATGTACCAACATTAACCGATTTCAATTCATTTTTTCGGATGATAAGGAATTGATCCGATTCCCTACTTTATTTTTTTAAAAAAATCAGCAATGTATCTTTACCGTTTCACTTTGTTTTGAGCAAATGTTGAACCAAATTAAATTAAAAAGATCGACTTCAACACTATAGATCAACCTCTTTTATTTGGTTGTTTGATAGTCTTCTTTAGAATTGTAATTGTTTGATTTTTAAGCTTAAATTAGCTTCAAAAACCTACTCATCAGAGTTATTTAATTTACTGGATCAACTATTTGGCCTTTAGTAGGATCAGTTTGTAAGATAACAACCCATCTGTCATCATTAATTTTTGTTGAAAAAGGAACATTAAATGTTTTGCCATCGTCAGTATAACTCATAGTAACAACAAATGAATTATCTTTATTTTTTACTGATTTCAATATTTTTATATTACTTATATTTGCATTCATTATACTGTTAGAATAATCTGATTTAGGCGGTAAGTTACTTGGGTCTATCATTGCAAAAGCTTCATCAGCCTTCTTTAAAGATACATTCTGTAAATAATCTGTTATGAAATTTTCTGCATTAACTTTGTCAGTATTTTCTGAATTATTTTGACAACCTGTTAAAGCTAATAAAAAAATACATATGATAAGAGATAATACTTTTTTCATTAAAATCCTCCTAAAAATAATATTTCTTTGATTTCTAGCTTGTTTTCTTCATTCTACTACAATATGATCTTGCATACAAAATAATCCAAATTCACTCTTCGTCGATGCGCTTCTACGCGCAGATTTTTCCACGTCGGTATCCTAACTACGAAGGTTACTTGCCCCTCCTTCAGTTGAACAATCTCCAACTAGATAATGTGTGCATACGGACACCCCACACACGCAAAAAACGGTGTCCAAAGTGGGACACCCTCTTTCTTTTGAACAATAATTTAACTGTTAATCGCGACATTATCTCTTAATTAGATTGCTTAACAACTCTATTTAAT
The DNA here is from genome assembly GCF_056400365.1 of Paenibacillus sp. P5_B5. Classification (NCBI taxonomy): domain Bacteria; kingdom Bacillati; phylum Bacillota; class Bacilli; order Caryophanales; family Paenibacillaceae; genus Paenibacillus; species Paenibacillus sp. P5_B5. Next base: position 7,260 of record NZ_JBFULK010000027.1, on the reverse strand, counting down.
CCAATATATTGATCATACGCATCAAAAATCTTACGAGCAATCGGGGCCGCCCCATAAGAGCCAAAACCACCTTCCGGGACTACTATTGCAACCGCTAGAGTGGGATCCTCAATTGGAGCATAGGCAATAAATACAGCATTATCGACTTTCTGTCCTTTCAGCTCTTGTGTTGATGTTCCGGTCTTAGTTGCCACAGTGTAATTCACATCTTCAAAGCCTTGCTTACTAACATCTCTCATCCCCTTGATTATTATATTCCAATATTCATCTGGAAACTTAGTATCGTCTAATACAACTGGTTCAAAGGTCTGTAAGACCTCACCCTCATAAGTGGTGACTTTCTCCACAAATTGCGGCTCCATTCTTTTACCTTTAGAGGCTAAAGTAGCTACATATTGAGCTAATTGAAGCGTTGTATACTTCTCATTCTGTCCCCATGAAGCACGCACAAGTGCTGATAAGGAGCCCTCTGTTTTGGCTAGATCCTGATATTCACTAATACCTTCATCCTCATAAGGTAGATCACTGCCTGTTACAACACCTAGTCCAAACTTATGCAAATATTCATCCCAAACCGCAATCCCATCCATTTTGTCACGATCATAAAGCTTTTGACCGATCATCGCAGCCATGTATGTGTTGGAAGATACACGAACTCCGTCTGTTGGTCCTATTAAGCCGTTTGCTTTCCCCCCTGAATTAGTAATCGTGGCTTGCTTCCCTACCATACCGTAAGAAAAAGATCCTGTATCGTTATATTTCGTATTCGGAGTAATTAGTCCTTCGTTCAGACCAATCAATATAGATAACGGTTTAATAACCGAGCCCATATACACGATCGAACTCATTCGCTTCGTACTCTCCTCAGGCGGTAGCTTTGGAAAAGCAGTGCGAATCGTTCCGTTATTAATGATCGGTAGAATTTCTTTATAATTTTTCCATGAGATGCTTGGAATCCAAATGTTCGTATCATAGTCAGGCATAGATGCCATGGCAACTACCTTGCCTGTCTTAACTTCCATAGCTACCGCATAGCCTGTATAAGCATTCGGATTATTGTAGTATTTGTTACTGGAACTCATCGAGCGCATATATGCAGTATGATCCATAATGGCCTTTTCCGTGATAGTCTGAATGTCCTTCTGAATCGTCAAATACAGATTATGCCCCTTCTCAGGCTTTGTAATTTCAGGCTTACCGATAATGCGATCGGCAGCATTAACCGGATATTTCTTCGTGCCTGATTTACCTCGGAGCTCATCTTGATACATCAACTCAATACCGTCAAATCCGACAAATTCTTCCGGAACATATTCATTTGCCAGCTCTGGATCTTTATATTTCGCTAAGCCCGATTTTTCCTCTCTCCCCGCGCTATACGGACGCATGTATCCAACCAACTGCGCAGCAATGGCAGTTCCATCTTCCTCGGTTGAGTACGTACGAATACTCTCCTCTGAAACTTCCAGCCATTTGAACTCATCACGATGCTCCATGATATATGCAATCTCCTGCTTTGATAGATCAGCCTTAATTCGTCTTGGTATCCATATCGAACCTGGACCTTTTGTCTCTATTTTGTTAAGGTTATACCCCACATCCATAGCCGTAATGATTTCTTCCGCAGTTGGCATTTGAGAGCCAGGATTCCCTTTTTCTTTGAAAATTTTCTCCAACTCATATGCCAGTGCAATCACTTCATCCTGCATCTTGCTCTGTCCAACCTCAACACGGAAGAATAGAGACTGCACTGATACCGTATAAGCTAGCGGAAACGAGTCCTTGTCATAAATATTTCCGCGAATCGGCGCAATTTGCATCGGGCGATAGAGCAGCTTGTTCTTCGCCGCGGCCAGCTCCTTACCTTCAACAAACTGAAGAATTGCTAATCGTACGAGCAATATAGAAAACAAAACAAACGTTATAAAAAAGAACAAATTAATTCGAACTGAAAAATTGCGTTTCTTCGTCAACTCCTGCTTCTGAAGATCACCATCTGTATGTAATGATTGAAACTTCATTTTGTATAAATTCCTTTCCATATAAGTTGAACTAATGATTTGCTAATGTTTGGATTCCATCAAAAGCAAAATCGGTCAATGATCTTCATAGATCAAGTACAATGTTTTCTATAAAAGTTCGAGAGTTTCTGTAGATGATATCTATAGCATGATAGAACACTTTAATAATATCATCGGAACTGAGTCACCTTACAAAGCCTTCTAGAATAAATAATTGTGGATTGTAAGGAAGTAAAAATACAAAGATCTGTCGAGAAATCACACCTAAAATAAATTGAAGATATTTGGCATGATAGATACAGGTAGGGGTATTATCTAATACAATTATGATTTTACCAATAGAATATGTCGTCAATACTTGTTTTTAGCATTAAAAACCGAATGTCGTTTTTGACACATGACAAATGTTCCTAATGATTTGCTTATAATGCTTTTCTCAACAGCTTTTTTCTATAGTTCAGTTTAATAGTAATAAATATTTTCTAAATTTTCAAATTAAATATATTACTGATCATACACTTTCCAATAACATATTTTTTTATTTTGCATAATAACTAATTTAAAAAATGGACGAAGACATCATTAATGAGATTGTTTTTCACATATCGACTGCTCGGTGATCTGTGTAATCAAAACCTACTGGTTTACCTTCACGACCATAATCTGCTATATGGATCAGTTTTGCAGATATGTAAGTATTTATAATACGATAAACTTATGATAAATTATTCTCAAATCATATTAATGCAGAAGCACCGCAAACAATGAAGATATCACCCTCATGTTTGCAGTGCTTTTTCGCTATTCAATTGGAGGCATATCGTGTCCATGACGCCAAAAGAGATCAATACTGAAATCGCTCTTCTTTTAAGCAGTCATCAAAGATTAATTATTGGTTATCCTTTATTTGTACAAGAAAGCTGGTATTATAACGGCGCTACATCCCGATTATTTGCTGTAGTATTTTTTGCGACAAGGTCATGTCCACCATCTGCAAGATGACATATCACGTATTTCTCGACATCAACTATCGCCATAAGCGTAGTATTTTGACGGACGATTGTTTCTCAACTAACCTGCCCGTTACTTCAATGCGAAAGGGAGCAACTGCTCGTAGCGGTCTGCTCCCTAGTTGTCTGAACTATCGTGTCCCGTTAACTTAATAACTGCTGCTATAGATCATCCGAATAGGTTTCGCTATTTTTCTACCTTCTCTTTGCTAAATGGATGTGGATAATATTGCATGGATTCAGGATTAGAGAGAACCTTAGATAACACCTTAATATCACCAATCTCGAGTTTCCTCAAGTATATCGTTCCGTCTCAAGTGTTCTGATAATCAATCACTTCTTCTTTTGATAATAAAAGGAGTATATTACATACGTACCAATACCAGTTAGATAAATAAATACATTAAACCTGCAACTGCAAACGATACGACTCCCGCTAAAGCTGACCATATAGCAACTTTGTTCTTTATTTCACGGTCTACCTTAGGTTCTGAATGAAAATTACTTCTTTGTTGGTAACCAGTCGTCCATGCTCCAATGCAAAGACCAGAAACAAAAATAAGAATAATTCCAAGATAGATAAAAAGCTTCATACTTGATCCGCCTTTCCAATTATCCTAGTTTTGATTATTACGTTAATTACAGGGAATGGTTACAATCGAAGAATGGAAGTGCTTTTTATGCTACTCTGACAGTTACTTCAGTTCCGATAACTGACCAATTTGGTGTATTTATCGATTTATGGGGTCTGGTACTAAAAGAACCGGCGATATAGCTCTCGTCTGCGCTCCCCACGCAACTGGGCATATATTTGAGTGGTCGATGCTTTCTCGTGGCCCAGCATGCCTTGTATAAACTCCAACGGTGCTCCGTTATCCAGTAACTGACATGCATAGGTATGTCGAAAACGGTGTGGGTACACATTAGCCTCAATTTCTCCTCGATCTGCTAGTCTCTTTAATGCCCACCTAATCGTCGGAATCGCCATTCTTCGGGTAGGATGCGTATCCGTCACAAACAATGCTTTACATAAGTCATCACGACTTGCCAGGTACTTCTTCAACCAAACTTTGCATTCTGTGGTGAAGTAAATCTCCCTCTGTTTGGAACCTTTCCCGTTTACAATTGCAGAGCAATTCTCCCAGTTAAGATCTTCGATGTTTATCTTCTGTACCTCCCCAACACGGCAGCCGGTACTATATAGAAACTCAAGTAAAGCTCGTTCTCGAGGAGATAGACAAGAGATTTTCAGATGGATCACATCTTCCTCAATTAAAAATTTCGGTATGCGTTTATCCATCTTGGGCTCTCTTAATTTGAGAGAGGGGTTCGTTCCGAGGTAACCTTCTTCATATGCAAAGCGAAAAAGGGAGCGAACAAAGCGGATGCGATGTCCTAAACTGCTTGGCTTTAATCGGCCGGATTGTTTTGCCAAGTATTCCTTCAACAGTTGTAAAGTGACTTCTCCAATATTAAGATCACCTAGTTCGCCGACCAGCATCCTTAGCTGCAAAGTATAAGCTTTTAATGTAAGTGGACTAAACCCCTGGATTCGTTTATCTGCTTCGTAAAGTCTCCATAACTCTCTCAAATTCATAATAAAACCTCCCATAAGACCTATTAATTCTAGGTTTTCATCAAATGGGAGGTTTTAATCGATTGTTTTGCTCTATCGTGTCCCGTTAGTTCAATAATATCTTTCATGTAAGGTAATCAAAACTCGTCAATCAACGAAATTCCTTTTGTAATCCGCATTAGACTATCTTGCAAAAAATCGCGTGTCCAATTGTCTGGTTGACTCAAATCCCAGCTCCGTTGCATACCAACGAAAACAATAATTTCTCGTAGTCTAAGGAAGAGTCGAAGCTGTTCCTTCCAGCCGTCAGGCATTTGTCGGTCATTCTCTGTATAGCCTAGCTCGAAATGTTTAATGAAAAGCTCGTACTGTACCTTCCGTTCGGACTTCGAATCTTCCCCGAAAACATACAATAAATAATATAACTGAATGGCAATGTCTTCGGTATACCAACTGTACTGACATTCGTCGAAATCGAAAAGCGTTATTCCTCCAGATTCATCTACTGTGAAATTTCCTACATTGATATCACCGTGAATTAATCCAAAATTATCAGCTGTAACTGGCAGACTAGCCAACTGTAATTTAAGTTCATCAAGGGCATGAAGAACTGGTTGATGCTCTGAAGGTATATGATTTCTGGCACGTAAGAGATATTCATTATTCTCCCACGTATGTCTTTTGACTGTAGGCTTATACTGCTTAGCAAGATCGTGGAGACGACTGGTCATGCGACCGCATTTTTCATAAAGCAATGAATTTCTTAGACATTCTGGGTAACCAATTTTACGACCGGGTGCATGTCTGAAGGAGGTCACGTAGAAATCGATCATATCACCTTGAATTCGTTCGAAGTCATTACCACCAACCGAAGATACCGAATCTGAGACTGACAAACCATTATTAGAAAGATAATGGATCCATTCAATTTCAGCTGTAAGTCCGTCCCGCGTACGAAGAGTACTCGGGGTAAAACGGAGAATATATTTCAATTCATCACGATAATAGGAATAAATAAAGTTCTGAAAGCCCCCAATGAAAGTCAGCTCCTTTGGGTTGACGCCAAACAGCACAGCGCCTTCTATAACATGTTCGTCCAGGAACATTGATTTTATTTTTGGGTCCATGAGTTCTCCTTGGTAATTGTGTCGTGATTGAACAATAAAATAAACTTTTCTCAAACTCCGGTTGTTACCTCAATTTAATAAAATGAATGCATGGCGACATGTGAAAACCTCACCTTCGATAGATCTTAGTATCATAGTAATCATACAAATCTAACTATTTACAGTCAATGAAAAATGGTTTTTCTATTATGTTATCCTGACTGTTACTTCAAAGCGAAAGGGAGCAGCTGCCCATAGCGATCTGCTCCCTGATTATTTGAACTATAGTGTCCCGTTAGTTCAATCATCTGCTTCTATGCGACAGTTGAAATGTAGTTTGATCAAGCCTAGGATAAAAGCCAAGATTAAAGTAAAGTGATTCCGCCGAGTTTCCTATGGTTACAAAAAGACGAATAATATCATATTCTTCAAACAATGTTGTCGATGCTTTCTTTAACAACTTTGTTGCGATCTGCTTGCCTCGATATTTGGGAAGCACTGCAATATCTGATATTAACGGAAGGTCTTCCCATAACGAGACTAAGCAGACTGCAATCAATTGGTCATTAGATTTATCAATTACGATACTTGATGCCGTATTCAATAATTCTGTTTTGTTATTTTCAAAGTAATACTCGAGAGATGCCCTCTGTTCTTCGATCGTATTATCTGATGGATAACCAATACTATCAGTGCCCAAATAAGATTCAAAAAGCACCTCAGCAATTTTATCTAAGTGTTCCAAAGATGGGCTTAAAATTTCAAATCCTTCTTCCCAATCTTTTGATTCAAACCGTTCAGTTGGTCTTATCATTACACGTCGAGATTCTGAAGGTAAAAAACCTAAACGCAAAAAATGTTCTGTCTGATAAGGTAGTATTCCATATGCATGAATTGGTTTATCTAAATCAGAACATTGCAACAGAAGCCGTTTTAACTTAGCCAGCACTAAGGACATATCAACAAACGGTGGTTCCAAAAAAAGTGCGGACAATGAATTGGGTTCAATGCAAACTCCGCCAACTCGTTGCCTCTTAAATAAAATCCAGTAACAAGAAGTATCTGCATCGAAAATAGTTAATCTTCTTTCCCAACTTTGCCTGAAAAATATGTTTTCTCGATAAGTTGCATAGTGAATTGAAAATTCCCTATAGTTTGCTTTTACTAACTCAAATTCTTCATCTAATATGTAGTGAGCATTAGTCATTGTGAATCACTCCAACTTCCAACAAATTTACATAACAAGGTGATTATAACAAATAAGCTTACATACCGATTGGTATTTTTTACTTAAGCTATTTTTTACTTAAACTAACCTGCCCGTTAGTTGAGATAAGGCAGCCGATAGTCTGGCTGCCTTTTCCTGTTGTTTATTTAGCTATCGTGTCCCGTCAGTTCAATATAAAAAGATGTTTGTAAAGCTTTCTGTCGTTGAAATCATATTTAACTCCAAGTCACTTTGCATAAATCTAACCCCCACCGAGTTCAATCGTTTTCGTGGCGACACGGTCGTGAAATTCCCGATCATGCTCTACGAACACAATGGT
>NZ_JBFULK010000026.1:0-35302 GCF_056400365.1 Paenibacillus sp. P5_B5 | reverse complement strand
ACCTCTTCCTTGCTTAAATCCGCAATAATAACATGTACTTTGCGACCCATTGCTTTAATTTCAGCTTCAGCCTCTGCCGAATTGTTCGTGTGAGTGACGATACAAATATCCGCACCCGCTTCTGCCAACCCTTTGGCCATACCGAAACCTAGTCCAATCGCGCCACCAGTTACAAGAGCGGTTTTACCTGTTAAATCGAACAAATGTTGCATTTATTATTTCCTCCTTAAGAATGTAGTAGTATAAGTGCACAAAATTATTTAAGCTTTTTCATCGGAACAGCATCCATATCGTTGAAAGTCTGATTCTCACCAGCCATGCCCCAAATAAATGTATAGTTACTTGTTCCCACGCCACTATGAATAGACCAGCTTGGAGAAATAATGGCTTGTTCATTGCGAACAACAAGATGACGTGTTTCTTCTGGATCACCCATTAGGTGGAATACAACCCCATCTTCCGGCATTTCAAAATACAAGTAAACTTCCATACGACGGTCATGTGTATGACAAGGCATTGTGTTCCACATGTTGCCCGGCTCAAGCATCGTTAAGCCCATAACGAGCTGACAGCTTTGAATACCGTCTGGATGAATGAATTTATTAATCGTACGTTCATTAGAATTCGTAATGGATCCTAAATGAGCAGGAGTCGCTTCACTGATTGCTGCTCTAACTGTAGGATAGGTGCGATGTGCTGGTGTTGAATTCAAATAGAATCTAGCTGGTTGCTCAGCGTCCTCACTTTGGAACAACACTTCTTTAACACCTTTACCGATATATAGACAATCCTTATTCTCCATCGTATATGTTTCACCATCCACAAGGATGGAACCACGAGCCCCTATATTAATAATTCCAATCTCACGACGTTCCAAGAAGTAATCTGCGCCCATTTCTTTAGCATCAGCCTCAAGTTTAATAGGCTTATTTGTTGGGACTACACCACCAGAAATAATACGATCAAAATGGCTGTATGTCATATTCAACTCGTTTGTAACGAACAAATTAGTAATAAGAAATTGCTCTCTTAACTTCTCCGTATCAAAAGCCTTCACAGCGTCAGGATGAGATGCATAACGAATATCCATGATTAAGTACCTCCAGCGATTAACAATTTCATATTGGGTAAATCCGTAGAATACCCCGAATATGATTATCTTTACTATATAACTTTAAGAAATGAGATTCAGGGTATAAATTCGTGCATTTCCAAACTAATTTGACTTATAGGGGTTCAATTACTAGAATATCATGACGCCAATAACACCTGATCCTAGAATAACGAATAGTGGGTGTACACGCGTACGGAGCAATACAAATAAACCTACAATGAATAAGGCTAGTAGAATAATCGATTCTGCGCTGAACTCTCCAATAATTCCATTACTCCGTGCAAACCGAATAGCTCCAAAGAAAATAAGTCCTGTAATTACAGCCCTTAAACCATACAATGCTGATTTAACCCAAATATTATCATTTATCTTATAAAAACACGTAGCTACTATAATAACGATAAGTAATGACGGAATAACCATACCCGCTGCAGAAACAATCGCTCCCAGTAAACCCGCCGTATTATATCCAACAAAAATAGCACTATTCGTACCAATAGGTCCTGGTGACATTCCTGCCACAGCAATCACATTCGTAAAATCTTGAATGCTCATCCAGCCATGCCGAGTAACCTCTTGTTCAATGACAGGAATCATCGCATAGCCTCCGCCAAATGAAACGAATCCTATCTTGAGGAATGTATAAAATAGCTGAAATAATAACATGACTGTCATCCCTCTTCTTTCTCAAGCAACACTTTATATCCAAATATTCGCTTTAATTGATTCACACTAATCCCTACAAAAGCTCCACACACAATAAGTAGAATCGGATTCATATGAAATATTAACAGAAGAAATGTTGTCCCAATTGCAATGGCAAGCGTACTTTTGTCAAACACGCCTGTACGTCCAATCTTGATCCCTGCATATGTAATTAAAGCCACAATTGCAGCCCGAATCCCTTTGAATGCTGCTTCAATATATGGATTCCCCTGCACACTTAAGAAAGCTATACATAGTATAAGAACGATCAGAAATGTTGGTAAGAGAATGCCTAACATGGCAACTATGGCACCAGGTATTCCTTTGATTTTGTAGCCGACAAATGTCGATGAATTGATCGCAATTGCACCTGGTATAGATTCTGAAATAGCAAACACATCTGCAATATCAGATTCCTTGACCCACCCCTTCCTTTCTACTACCTCCTTCTCGATTAACGGTATCATTGCATAACCACCGCCAAATGTCATAGGGCCAATCTTGGCAAAGGTAAGAAAGATTTGCAACAAACTACTTTCTTTCTTTTTCGAATCAACTTCCACGATGAGCAGCTCCTTCTAGTATAACTTAGTTGGATATGAATAAATTCTAGCATACTTTATATCATTTTGATATAATCTAATCGTAAATTTATCCATTTAAAACCTGCAACGAGCGGCTATTAAATGGATATTACTCACGAGACTATTATTTTAGACAGCAATGCTTCGCTTTCCTTCCGCTACCACAGATACAGCGCTCATTCCGATTTGGAAGCTTCAGCCCCTGATTCACTAGTATCCTTTGGGCTAACTCTCGCATTCTTGCTTCTCCATATTGATATAACATCTTGTAACTCGCACAGAAATAGTCGATTCCTGGCTCTTCTACTACTCCATTACCCATGCGATTACGCGGGCAGCCCCCATGACAATAATGTAAATATTCACATGTCATACATGGCTTGGCCAAGCTTCCCTTTTGGCTATGGAAGGTATCCCATATCGACTTGTTCATCAATTCGCCCAGAGATTCTTCTCCTGCATTTCCTAGCCGATAGCTGTCATGAATATAGAAATCACATGGATAGGCGTCTCCATTCTGCTCCAATATGAGCATAGATGGGCAAGCTTCTCGGTGAATACATAATTCAGGCTCTTCTCCAATTAACTTCTGCAACCAATTATCAAACATTCGAACGGAAATCTTCGGATTCCCATCAAGGTACCAAGAGTCGAATAGTTCACATAGAAATTGACCGAATTGCTCCGGTGTAATTAAGTAACGTCCCGCAGCATCAATATCCTGTGAGCGAAAATCCATACAGGGTATAAACTGAACATGATCAAACTGATTCTGTTCTAGCCACTCCATTAACACAGCTGCTTCACCAACATTATCTTCATGTATAACCGTCAAAATATTAAATTCAACTTGCTCTTTACGAAGAGCCTCAATCCCTTGCATTACCCTTGCATAGGAGCCCGCTCCAGATCCTGTTTTTCTTCGTTTATCATGAATCCACTGTGGCCCGTCCACACTTACCCCAATAAGAAATGAATATTTTCGAAAAAAAGAAGCCCACTCTGCATGAAGCAATGTTCCATTGGTTTGCAATGCATTACTAATAATCGTGTTGCGAGGGGCATAGTGTGCTTGAAGCTGAACCACTCGCTCAAAGAAGGCTAAGCCAGCTAATAACGGTTCTCCCCCTTGCCAGGCAAACGAAACAGATCCCTTCGAGGTTTCCATCATTTCTTTAATTACTTTATTTAATAATTCATCTTCTATCCGGCGGATTGTAGCATTTGGCTTACCCTGACACGAACTGTAATAACAATAATCACAAGCTAAGTTACAATCTTCTGACACCGTCTTCCACATGATTCCAGCTGGAGCTCTATTCACATGAAGTTGATTAGTATTCATCCTACATCCACTCCTCTCATTCCATAACGATCATACTAATAATCATATAATTTTCTGAAAAAGAAGGACTAGGAATATAATCACACCTATAGCACCAATCAGAATGACAAAAATCAAATTTGTGCTGGTACTGAAAAGCTTGAGTTATAGAAAAGGAGAGGGCTGTGTTACTTGCTCTCTCCTTCTGCTCATATCTTCTACTAATTGCCCTAGTGATGAATTTGACATTAATGATTCAGGTGACTGTGCTTACGTGAATAAATAAAGTAGATAATCGTACCAATACTAATCCATATTACAAATGAAATCCAAGTAATTAAGGGCAAACTAAATGCAAGGAAAAGACAAAGTAACGCACTAATGGCTGGTAGCACTGGCACGAACGGGACACGGAATGAAGCCTTTAATTCAGGGAATTTCTTGCGCAAGACGATGATTGCGATAGATATTAAAGTAAACGCAGCTAAAGTACCCATGTTCACTAAATGTGCAAGTGTTGTTAGATCAATAAAACCTGCAATGCCTGCGGCAACAAACCCGGTTAACCACGTGTTAACGAATGGAGTTTGGGTCTTTGCATTTACTTTAGAGAATTTTTTTGGTAATAATCCATCACGACTCATTGCGTAGGATAAACGAACTTGCGCATAGATTAATGCTAGGATTACGGTTGTAATGCCACATACCGCCCCAATTGAAATGATACCCGCTATAGAGCTTTGCCCTACAGATTCTAATGCTAATGAAACAGGTGCACCAACATTTAACTTGGTATACGAAATCATCCCTGTTAATACCCCAGATACGGTTATATATAAAATAGTACAAATGAGCAAGGACGCTATAATCCCAATCGGCATCGATTTTTTGGGATTCTTTACTTCTTCCGATGCCGTAGCGATAACATCGAACCCGATATAGGCAAAGAATACCGTAGCTGCACCTGTTATAATCCCTTCAAATCCAAAGGGTACAAAAGGCACCCAGTTATCAGGTTTTACATACCAAATCCCCACAATAATAAATAGTAAGATAACAGCTAATTTTACAAAAACCATCATATTGTTAAACTTAATACTTTCCTTTACACCTTTACTAACGAGTGCTGTGATTAACAATATGATCAGAACTGCTGGTAAATCAATGACTCCTCCTTTTCCTACACTAGGAGCGGAGGAGATAATGGCGGGAATTTGTATATCAAAGCCCATGAGCAATGATTGAAAATATGCAGACCAACCCGTAGCAACGGCAGAAATAGCCAGTACATATTCAAGCATGAGATCCCATCCAATAAGGAAAGCAAACAATTCACCTAATGTTGCATACGTGTATGTGTACACACTTCCTGAGACAGGTACGGCTGAAGAAAATTCTGCATAACAGAATGCAGCGAGCGCACAGGCAATACCTGCTATAACAAATGATAACATAATCGCTGGGCCTGAAGATTCTGCCGCAACGACACCTGTAACAACAAAAATCCCAGTCCCGATCACACAGCCTACTCCAAGAAAGATTAAATCCATCAAAGACATCGTTCGTGCTAATTCTTTTTTATCACTTTGAGCAAGCATAAGGCTCAGTGACTTTTTTCGAAAAAGCTTATTCAATTTTATTCCTCCCTATGCTCGGGCACGCAAAAGATAAAGATAGTATTTCAACAATTGAAAAATTTATTTGTTTGCGTGCCACTTCTATGCTGCCATTTTTCTAAATAATGTAACATAAGAAGAAATATGTATTTGTGAACTTTGTCACATATGAAGAACAACAAAGATTCATTTTGAAATTATAGTGGATACTACATAGAGACATGCTCCAATTGCCCAATAATTCCAGCCAATTGTTTGGTTAGATAAGGCGAAACGTCGCCAGTTCCGGCTATAGCTTCTAGCAGCGCAAAGGTGCTTCCGCCCCACGGGCCTTGTGGATCGAATACTTGCCTTCCGATACGCAAGCCTGCTGGATCGATAAAGCTGCTTAGTCGCTCAATTCCTTCATTAAGTAGGTCAGTCGGCAGTGGTTTATTCCTGCGTCTGGACCATTCTGCCAAGAAAGACATACCTCGCAATATATCATATTCAAAAAACCTCGGAAAACAAGGCTTCAGCCATTCCATATCGATGATGTGCCCATTTTGTTTGGAACATATAAGACGATGTTCAATCAAATAACGTGCGCCTTGGTCCAAGAAATCGGCTTCCTGCGCAGTGAATTCTCGGTTCGTATACCACAGAATAGCCTCAAGCGGAGGTAGAGTTGAAACGATAGAGCTTTTATTAGAATGCGTATAAGCTTCCGGATCGCAGTTTAGTCCGCCATCAGACAGCTGATGCTTTAAGAACCATTCGCGAATCCAAGGCAGCTCCTTATCCAAATCACAGCCATAGGCCATCAAAATCATATAGTAGACGGCAAGCTCACAGTGGCAGCAATCCATCTTCATTTTATCGGTTTCACTTGTTGGCCCGTCGCCCGCAGATATGACGAAGACGGGCCAGGTGTGAGCCTCGAGCAAATATTTTGCTCTGGCAATAGCAGACTCAGGAATTTGTTTCACTTCCCCCATTTCATAAAGAGCAGCCATATGCCACCAGACCCCATCCCATTTTCTACGGGAGTCCTCGATGCGATCCATAGATAAACCCGGATTAGATTCTAGATATCGAATAGATCCTTCGATTGCATTACGAATATTTTGATTTGTTTCCATCTTAATATCCCCCTAACCTGTATTCAGGACAATCACTTCATGTACAGCTATTCTTAATTTTTGCGGGAGTGCGATTGGCGCACTTTATGTATTTTTATACGATTAAAACACTCCATCTAACATCTACGAATCTAGGAATCATATTAGGAATTGGAAGCCTGGGATCAACGCAAGCAATCGATTTATTAGCAAAAGTAATGCCACTCGGTGCATAAAACCATACCAGAGCCGCTAAATCGAGGGGATTGAATGAAAAAGTTTATGCATTCAATATCCGATACAGCTCATTAAGCTTATTAATTTCATAGGTTGGGATAATATTAGTGTCATTCATTTTCATTCCAGGGTTAAACCAGCATGTATCTATACCAGCTAGCTGCCCGCCTTTAATATCCGCGCTTAAGGAATCTCCGATAATTAACCCTTGGTCTATTGAGAAATTCGGAATTCGTGCAAAAACATAATCAAAATATTCTTTCATCGGCTTCTGATAACCGGCATCCTCTGATACAAATACATTCTTAAATAGCGGATGTAATCCTGAAATACGTAAGCGGCTATCTTGAGTCATGGAAACCCCATTCGTCACAATATATAAGTCATATTGATTTTGCAGGTCTGTGATCAGCTCTAACGCTCCATCAATAAGCTGACCTCCTTGTTCCAAATAGCTGCGATAGTTATGGTCCATTAATGGCCCGTCAACCTCTTGACCGTATTCTGTAAAAAAAGCCGAGAACCGCGTATTCAGTACTTCAACACGATCTAATTTTCCTTCTTCAAACGACTTCCATAGACCATGATTGATCCTTTGATAATTTGCCTTAATTTCGGGGGTGAAGGGGAGATTATGTTCTTCCAAAATTAATCGTAACGCTAAATCTTCAGCTGCACCAAAATCCAATAAGGTATCATCAACATCAAATAATAAAGTCCGATATTTCTTCAACATGCTCTCTCCCGTTTCTGCTTTTATTATCAAGTATACACTCTCTGCTTCCTACGTTCACGTTCACCGCCTAATTTAAAAATTAAAATACCACAGATGATGACAAGCACACCTAACAATTTGTTCAAAGTAAAAGGAATTTGCTCGAGGCCTAACCAACCAAATGAATCCCACAATAAGGCAAACCCAAGCTGTGCTGTCAAAGCGATCGAGATGGCTAACGTAGGACCAAGTAGTCTGATCCCATGCATTATACACATGACCACACCTATTCCGATCAAACCGCTGAACCAATACCAGGTCTGCATATTTTGCAAGGCAAATAATTGTTTCCCTTCAAATATTAAACCCATCGTTAATGATGCCAGGAATCCAAGTCCTAATACTAATGTAGTGGTTGACCAAGATCCTGCGCGTTCATTGACCCTGCTGTTGAAAATATTTTGCAAGCTGATTAACAAACCTGCAATCAGTGCCATTAATAATCCTATAATCATAGCTTAGCTCTCCTACTTCTCTTCGTAATTATTATGACTTGCCAGCTGACTTAATTTATCCCTGTCTTTTACGCGAATGAACCCTCTTGTACGCTCAATCAACCCTTCTTCACAGAGCCGATGGATAACCCGATTCAAGTGTCTATAGCTGGTTCCAATAAAATTCGCCGTATCCTTCAGACTGACTGAGCTAAGCTGCTCTGTAATGAGAGAATCCGATTGTTCACCATAGACAGACAATAAGTAACTGGCCAAGCGCACTTCAACCGGATGCATAAGATTGAAGCTCAGAGAGTTGGATTTTACGTAAAACTTTTGCGTTATGATCTTCAGTAAAAAATACAACAGCGGCGCGTAATCTTTACCGTATTTATCAAGCCATCGATGATGAACACCGATCATCCATACAGGCGATACTGCCTCAACCGTATTGAGATTAGGATTACCTTGCATATACTCAATATCCCCAATCACCTCAAGCGGTGCCTTAAAAGAAATAATAAGTGCCTTACCTTCCGCCGAGGTCGTAAAGACTTTAATCGTACCCTTAACAAGTACATACAAATACTGTGCAGCATCTCCTTGAGAACAGATGACCTCTCCTTGCTCAAAATGATACAGTGACAAATGCGGGATTAATTGTTCACTAAATATGGATTCAATCTGATGCATGTGCAAATAGGATTGCAATTGCTCTCGATCTATAATTTCCTTCATTACTCGTTACTCCTCCTAGCCATTTACCGATCACATTTACAATTATTCACACAATCCTTATTTTAGGATCCATACACCAGCAATCATCATCGCAATACCGATAAACTGTGGCAGCCCCATCTTCTGCTTGACTACACCGAACCATCCCTTACTATCAATAATAAAAGTTAAGAGAAGCTGCGCAATAAGTATAACAGACATCGTAAGAGTAACACCGATTTGATGAATTGCCTCCACATTGCTGAAAACAATAACCGCCCCTAAGGCACCACCTGTCAAATACAAGGGCTTCACTTGCCTAAACTTATAACCTTGGCCATCACGTACAAACATCAAGATAATGAGTGCTGTTATAAATCCAGTAAACTGCGTAACAGTCGCTGCTTGCCAAGTACCGATATCTTGACTAATCCGAGAATTAGCTACTCCCTGCAGGGTAATTAAAGCTCCACCCAAGAACGCCAATATGCTCCCTTTCATATTTCCTCTCCTCCATTTAGGACTTTGCTATTATTAAAAAGCATATCCAGAATTCTGAAAAGGACATATGTCCTCAGCATTTGTGGAATACCTACCCCCATAGTGAACTTTCACCATGAATGTACAAAGTAAACCTACAGTGGATTCCATTTGAAGGCTTGCTTTGTTCATAAATTTTTATAATAATGTAATTATTCGATTTTTTAGGAGGGTTATTTTGAATAATCTAATTACTTGGATACCGACATTATTTTTATTAATTACTATTGTAGGTATTATTGGAGTTGTAATTTTTGCTGTGAAGAAAACGAAAAAAAAATCATAATGCTAGATTAATTTTAGTAATGAAAAATATATTAAAGTTAGAAAATTAAGACATGAATAATATTAACACTATTGGCTCTAACTTGTTTTTGTTTCCATTACCGAGATAATAATTAGTGTCCTCAAGGGCAGGGAAATGATCGGGGATTGGGCTTAGGATCGAGTCAATAATCGAGGAAAGGCTTGAGAAGGGCTTTAATAGGCAGAGAAAAAGACTGGAGATTGGTTTGGGCGAATCGCCGACCAGCTTCCAGTCTTTGGTGAGTTGAGTACAGTTATTTGAGTAAAGGACAGTTATTTAGGTTGGTGGACAGGAACTATTATTTATTTCATCATCCTCTGTCTCGAAGCCTCGAACAACAGCACTGTTGCTGCCATAGCCACATTGAGAGATTCAGCCCCGCCTTGCATCGGAATGATAATCGGCTTGGTTACAAGCTCAGCAACATCCGCTGACATGCCTTGCCCCTCATTACCAAGTATAAGCCATGTTGGCCGGTTGAAATCCACGTCGTAGCAGCTTGCTGTCGCTTGCAAAGAGGTTCCAATAATCTGAGTTCCGTGCTCTGCCGCTTTAGGCAGCCATTCAAGTAAATCGCCGCTTATGATTGGCAAATGAAACAGCGATCCCATTGTTGAACGAATCGTCTTAGGATTATATAAATCAACAGTACCCTTGCCAAGGATAACCCCACTTGCGCCAACTGCATCGCTGCTACGTATAATCGTCCCTAAATTTCCGGGATCCTGAACGCCATCAACTACAACCACAAGTGCTTGATGGGCGGTCAATAACTCAGTAACAGTAAGCTCAGGCTTGTCCAGTACAGCGAAGATTCCTTGGGGAGTATCCGTATCGGTACATTTCTCCAGTACCTGACGACTAACCCCAATCCATTCCACATGATCTTTCGTTTCACGATATAACTGATTAGGTATCCCTTTATCCAAATCGTAGACAATCGTCCGAACAGGAGCATTCGCCTTGACTGCTTCTTCTACAAGATGCGTTCCTTCAACCGTATATTGTCCTTGCTTTTCTCTGCCTTTACGCTCGAGGAGCTGAACCCACAACTTCACGCGGGGATTCTGGACAGATAATATTTCATTCAATAGCATATTTCCCTTACCTTAGCCTTCCGTTACTCAGAGAAAGTAACTTCGAATTTTTGCAAATCCTCATTTTTGCCAAGCACAACCAGAATATCTCCCGCTTTCAACGGTGAATCAACTGCTGGTGGTATGATAAGCTCTTCACCCTTCTTTTGGGCAATGACATTACAATTAAATTGAACACGAAAATCAAGCTGGCGCAAACTTTTACCAATCATGCTGCCAGATACCTTCGACTCAATAATACTATAGTCATTTGAGAACTCAATATAATCGATGATATTAGAAGAAATAAGATGATGTGCAACCCGTTGCCCCATATCTCGTTCTGGATAGATTACCTTGTCAGCACCAATTCTCTTCAACACTTTACCGTGTAAATCATTAGATGCTTTCACAACAAGATTAGCAACACCCATTTCTTTCAATATTAATGTTGTCAGAATAGAGGACTGAATATCGACACCGATTGCTACAACTACAACATCAAAATTTCGAATTCCAATCGCACGCAATGCTTCTTCATCTGTAGACTCTGCCTGCAAGGCATGTGTCACATAATTTGAAACCTCTTGCGTCTTCGCTTCACTACGATCTATTGCAAGAACTTCAAATCCGGCCTTAAATAAGCTTTTGGCTACACTAGATCCAAACCGACCCATCCCAATTATGGCAAATTGTTTTTTCTTCACGTCAAGATCTCCTTACACCATTTGCCTGTTATTATATCATAAACCTTCTGAGCAAGCATGTTTAGTGGGCACTTGAAGCATATTAAAAAGAATCAATTTCATAATATATTTAGCTGCTTCAATCGGGACTATATATAGATCAAAACGCTTTAATTTGTCTATGTATAGTTTCAATTTCGTTATTTTGATCAGTTATGAAATTGATTCAAGCGAATGTACATCAACAAAGGAGTGAGTGAATCCCCAATGAATTTAAATCTCAGACAAGCTGTATTGGACAAGGTTAAGGACTCTAATGAGCAAGAGCTCGAGGAGGTTATCCAAGGATCCATTGATGGAGAAGAAGTTGTTCTGCCCGGAATGGGGGTACTCTTCGAAATTATTTGGAAACACAGCAGTTCTGAAGAGAAGCAGCAACTTCTTTCAATTCTGCACAAGCATTTGCAAGCTCAGAAAGCATAATCCATCACCGATGGTACTTTGTGTATTTATATACTCTTTCAAAAACACGTTTATCCTTTAACTTGCGAAAAATATACGGATCAGGACTTGTATTCACTTCCAATATCCAAGGCTTTAGCTGCTGATCAATCGCTATATCAAGTCCTAAATCCTTGACACCGCGGTAGCGATGGCGCATGGCCCCTGCAACTTGTAAGCTTTGAGTCCTCAGATTCGTAATGAAAGCATTCTGTTCCTGTTCTGTCATATAGTGACTCAGTAGCATCCGAATAGCTCTTAATTTACCGCCGCTATGCACATTCGTCACAATTTTGCCAGCGTCAGCAACCCTCCCGATCATTCCGGTCACTCTCCATTTACGGGAGGGGCCTTGCTGTACCATGACACGTATATCAAAATCATTTTCGTTAAATGTTAACATGTGAATACCTTGTTGCACTAAATATTTTTTGCCTTTCATTCTACTTTTCAAATCATCGTACATCTCATTAAAATCCATAAACTGCTCAATTCGCATACCAAGCTGATACTTATAGGGAGATTCTACATTCAGCTCATCCCATTCAACACGAGCTACACCTTTCCCGTGCATACCATATACAGGCTTAACATACACCATTTTATATGTTTCGAGCATATATCGAAGTGTGTGCCTGTTTATTTTATAGGTAACTGGTACATATTCTCTTAAATGAGGATGACGAAGGATGGCTTTGGTTTTACGCCATTTATTATTTATTAATCTTTCCACATCAATTACACCGCCTCATCGATCCTTTAGAAATGCGGAATAAATCTCTTCTAACCGATTAGCTGCACGCTTCCAAGTGAATCGACTCATGACATCTTGATGTGCAGAGGATCTAAGACTCTTAGCATAATCAGGGTTACGTGCAATTTTATAAATATATTTAGAAAAATGGCTTGGTCTTTGAAATTGATGTACAAGTAATCCATTATCACCGTGTCTAATGATTTCCTTAATTCCTCCAATATCTGATGCAATGACAGGAACTCCGGATGCCATCGCCTCTACATTAACAAGACCGAATGCCTCATGCTTTTGCGAAGGGCATACGAAGCAATCTCCAAGCCAGTACGTCTTCGGCAATTGAAGATGAGGAACATAACCCATATATAGAATTGGTACACGCAAATGGCCAGCATAACGCTTCATATAACGAATATATCGCTTATTTGGTGAACCTCCAGCAATAATAAGACGTACATTAGGGATTTCTGATTTTAACCTGTGTACAGCTTGAACGAGCACCTTTATACCTTTACGCGGAATAAAACGCCCCACGAATAACACATTAAATGTATGCTGTAATTTATATTTACGTTTATATAATTGTTTTTCTTGGTCTGTTGGTACACGAAATGTCTTCGTATCAACTCCGAGAATGGTCTTTCGAATAGAAGGAGCGCATTCAGGAAATTTATATTCAAGCACTCTTTGTAGAGATTCACTATTAGCAATAATAAGATCAATTTTGTTCAAGCATGCCTTAGCTAAACTGTCGGTTATATGCGGTGGCGTTACAAAAGTAAGTGAATGAAGAAACAATGAAACAGGAATGCTCGGCATCATAGATTTAATTCGCGCTGCATATTGAGGACGATTATCGACTTGAATGAGATCATAATTCCCTTCTCGTATTACTTTGAGAACAGAATCGATGTATGAATGACGATACGGCAGACGAATAATAGTCAACTTCCCCCGCTTGGTTATGGATTCCAGTTTGGGGTGACTGCGAGAGATGATGGTCACCTCATGCCGCTTTACTAATTCTTCAGCGAGTGCGCTAATACAGATTTCTACCGATCCCGCTATAATAGGTGGTACAGGTATTTGCTCAGGAGCAACTATACAAATATGCAAGGCGTGGCACATCCTTAAGAAGGTAATTTGCTTAACCACTTGCTTCTCTCTTGCGACATAATATTGTATGACATATACATAGTTTTGGTATAGGCGCGGTACATTCTCATCACAAATTGCATAGTTTAAGTCAAAAGGGGCTAATATCTCAGTCAATAATGACTGAAGCATTAGCCCCTTGTATTTAGGATTGATTCATATGATAAAACTGTCGTAAGGGTGCTTGTAACGGCATATAGCCATTCATAAATATTTGTTTATAAGTAGCATGATCTGCTGACACCGGTTCCATGATCTCGGATTGCTCAGATCGAATGATAACAGCGGCTTCCTCTACACTCGCATAAGTTCCTACACCAATAGCAGCGGTTACTGCGGCTCCAAGAAGTGTCGCTTCGGCTACCTGAGATACAGTAATCTGGCAGCCCGTTACATCCGATTTAACACGCATCCAGTGGTGATTCCGTGTACCTCCACCTACTGCAATCAGATGGCTAATCGATTCACCTGCAATTTGCTCCGCTTTACGACGAATAGACTCTAGCTCATATGAGGTGCCTTCCAGAACTGCCTTAAGCAGATCACCTTGACTATGAGACTTCGTGACGCCAATAAATGCAGCTTTGGCCTGTGGATCAGGGTTAGGAGCACCACTGCCTGATAAGTAAGGGTAATAGAGGATGCCAGTAGGCTGTTGCTTGGTTTGTGATAACAACTCGGCCATCCGCTCATAGCTCATCTCCGTATCAGATAACTTAGATCTTAACCATTCTATTGATCCACCAGCAGCGTTAATACCGCCCATCCAGAAGTAACGATTCGGTACGACATGGCATCCATAAGACAAGCCTGTAGCAAATTCAGCTTCACCAAGTGGTCTCTCATTCAGCATACCAACGAGTGTCTCCGCTGTTCCCATCGAATCAAATACAATTCCAGGTGTAACAGCTCCAACTGATAAGGATGCGCACACATGATCATGGCCTGCAATTGCTACTGTCGTATGGTTGCTAAGTCCAAGTCCAGAGGCCACATCATTAGACACAGTCCCAAGAGGGGTACCCGCAGGTAATACTTCAGGAAATAGATTCGGGGATAAGTCAAAATGGCGAATCCAAGCCTCATCCCAGCATTTGCGATCGATTCGATAAGCGAATGTTCGAGCAGCGAGCGAATAATCTGTCGCCATACGCCCTGTTAATTGATAAGCAATATAATCTCCCATTGATAGCCATTTGACGTTTGTTAGATCGGCCCCACCACGATCCCGAAGCCATAAAATTTTGGACAATCCTTGCTTAAAATTCGCTCGCAATCCAGTCGCTGTAAATCGCTCTAACGGTTCCCCTGCCTGTTTAATCTGCTCAATCTGATCCATTGTCCGTGTATCGAACCAAGGTATTAGATGAGAACGCGGTACACCTGTCTGCTCATCGACTAATAAGCCCGCCTCTGCCATACTAGCGATCCCTATACTAGCAATCTCCTCACCAGTTATCCCCCTACTTGCTTCACGAATAACTGCCGATACAGTATCCCATAACTCAGTTGGGTCGTAATAATAGTATCCCTCCTCTGTCTGACGTGTTGGAGTTGATCTACTTGCGAGTTTAATACTTGTTCCATTAGGATGGAATAGTCCTGCTTTAATATTGGTCGTCCCTACATCAATTCCCATTATTATCATATTCACTTATCCTCCCCTGAATAATCATTCTTGTCCACTATATTGCCAATAATCAATCTTTATTTGCTAAGGAAAAACAGCTTCAGCGTCCTTATTGGACGGATGCGTTTCTTAGAATTTATGATCTGAAGGTTATAAATTCTATATCGCTAAAAAGCAGTGCTCCTAGGAGCACTGCTCTCTGCACCAATCTTTCTACGGTGCATTGATTAAAAATTCAATATCGCTGTTGCGCTCCATCGCTGAACGAAGTGCGTACTCACTTTCGAATAAAGCGACGTAATTACCCTTTTTGTCTTTAACCAGATGTGAGTTAATACGGAATTTACCAGGATCAATGTTCTTACCGACAATCCAGCGAGCGAATTGATAATTCAAACGCTGTAGCATAATGTCGACACCATATTCCCCTTTCATCCGATGCTCGAACACCTCGAACTGAAGTTGACCAACAACACCAAGAATTGTCTCTTCAAACACACTAGCAGAGTGGAATACTTGAATGGTTCCTTCTTCAGTTAACTGATCGATCCCCTTCTGATACTGCTTATGCTTCAACGCGTTCTTAACTGTTACTTTACAGAACAATTCCGGTGAGAAGGTTGGCAGTTCATCATAGGTGTAGCTTGACCCTTGCACAAGCGTATCCCCAATTCGGAAAATACCTGGATCGAATAATCCGATGATATCGCCTGCATAGGCTTCTTCAACAATGTCCCGATCCTGTGCTAGGAACTGCTGAGGCTGTGCGAGCTTAATATCCTTACCTGCTCTTACATGCCTCACGGACATCCCGCGCTCGAATTTACCAGATACAATCCGAAGGAAAGCCAGCCGATCACGATGCGCTGGATTCATGTTCGCTTGAATTTTAAATACATATCCTGAGAACTTCGGTTCACTTGCTGCAACCTCGCCTTCTGAGCTATTACGCGGCTGTGGCATTGGAGCAAGCTGCAAGAAATTATCTAGGAATGTCTGTACACCAAAGTTATTAATCGCTGAACCAAAGAATACAGGAGTTAACTCCCCAGCTAACACTTTGTCCATATCAAATGGATCTCCAGCTACATCAAGCAATTCTAAATCCTGACATAGCTCATCATGCAAATGATCGCCTGCAATTTCACGAATACGGGGATCTTGATATCCGTCTACAGGATGTACTGTAATCTCACGGTGTTCATCGTTATGATAAAGCTCAACTCTTGATTTCGTCCGATCATAAACGCCACATAACGCTTTACCCATACCAATTGGCCAATTCATTGGGAATGAACGAATACCTAGTACATTTTCAAGCTCTTCAAGCAAAGCGAACGGATTCTGACCTTCACGATCAAGTTTATTAATAAACGTGAAAATCGGAATTCCTCTCATCCGGCATACCTTAAACAGTTTGATTGTCTGTGCCTCGACCCCTTTAGCAACGTCAATTAACATGACCGCGGCATCAGCAGCGGTTAATGTACGATACGTATCCTCCGAGAAATCTTGGTGACCAGGTGTATCCAGAATGTTAACCTTATGCCCCTTATAATCAAACTGCATCACGGAGGAAGTAACGGAAATTCCCCGCTGCTTCTCGATCTCCATCCAGTCAGAGGTAGCGAATTTAGCTGCCTTACGCCCTTTGACTGTTCCCGCTAAACGGATAGCTCCACCGAACAATAACAGTTTTTCTGTTAAGGTCGTTTTACCAGCATCCGGGTGAGAAATAATTGCGAATGTGCGGCGTTTGGCAACTTCCGCTTCCAATTCTTTTTGCGTTTGTACACTCATTTAAGTAAATCCCTTCTAATTTCCGATTAAAAAAGCTCGAGCAGGTGCTGCTTCAATTCCTGTAATTTTTAATGGAGCAATAATCATAAAATAAGTTCCATTAGGAACATCTTTAAGTCTTAAGCCTTCAACAACATGAATTCCTGCACCAAGTAATGTGCGATGTGTACCGTAATTAGGCTGAGCGCGTTCAATTCCTAGCCCGTCCGTTCCGATTCCACGCAGGCCAATTTCTTTGGCATATGCTGCACCACTTTCATTCAGGTAAATGAATTCAAAATCGAATTCCTCTGAGAAGGAATTGCGTGTTTTGAATAACACCCATTCGCCCTTCGTCAAAGCAAATTTCTCTAGATCTTCACGACCAATGCTATCTGTAACGTGAGTTAGATCAAGTACACGTGCTGTATTAACCAGATCATCAAGCGGGATCGATTCAATCGTTTCCCCGCCATCAATCATATGCAATGGGGCATCAATATGTGTACCGCAATGCGCATCAAGTGTAATCTTGGACTCATGTACCTTGCCAGTCTCAAAATTGGATACATTATGAAACTGTGGTTTTTTCTCTTCTTTATTCTTATACACCTGCATACCAGGCTCAATCGTCATCGAAATATCATAAATTTTTGCCATATCGTCGTTTATCCTCCCTTAAGTATCCTGCTTTATCTTGGCTATCTTTGTGTAGCTTGTCCGTAAATAGGCCACCACTTAAAGCCATCTTGAGCAAGAATTTCGTTAGACCGTTCTGGGCCCCAGCTTCCAGCCGGGTAGAATTCAGGGTCTACTACATTATTTTTCCATGACTGCGCAATTCGGTCTACATACCCCCAAGCATGAGCAACCTCATCCCAACGGGTAAAGTAAGTAGAATCGCCACGAGCAGCATCATACAAGAGTCGTTCATAAGCTTCAGGTGTATTGAAGCCTACCTCGCTGCTATGACTGAAATCAAGTGCAATTGGTATAATGCCGTCAGATCCACCAGGTTCTTTAGCATTCATTTTGAAATAGATGCCTTCCTCTGGATGTACACGGAATACGAGTAAATTCGGCTCTAGCTTCTGTTTCTCGGCTAGATAGACACCATCAGGAATGTTCTTGAATTCTACAACCACTTCCGTCGTCTTGGACGGTAGTCTCTTACCTGTACGGATATAGAAAGGAACACCCGCCCAACGGAAATTATCGACAAACACTCTTGCCATAAAATAAGTTTCCGTATTGGAAGCTGGATTCACCTTTTCTTCGTTACGATACGCAGGTAACATCTTGCCGTTCACTTCACCTTGCGCATACTGCCCACGAATAACATTCTCGCGTACAATTTCATCTGTTTTGAGAGCTCTAAGTGAACGTAGTACTTTCACTTTCTCATCGCGAATATCCTCTGGATGCATTCTGCTTGGCGGCTCCATTGCCATCATAGCAATCATCTGCAGCATGTGATTCTGCCCCATATCGCGGAGTGCACCCGCACGATCGTAATAGCCACCGCGCTCTTCAACACCAACAGTCTCACTGAGGGTAATTTGGATGTTAGCAATATATTTGTTATTCCACAAAGGCTCAATGAATGAATTCGCAAAGCGGAACACCCCGATATTCTGCACCATTTCCTTACCTAAATAGTGATCAATGCGGTAAATATCCGTTTCCTCGAACACTTGACGAAGCTGTCCATTTAACTTCTCAGCTGATGGGAGATCATATCCGAATGGTTTCTCAATGACTAGACGATGCCAGCCTGTTGTATTCAATAATCCCCCTTCACGTAAATTAAATGAAACATCACCAAATAATTCTGGTGCAAGTGCTAAATAGAATAGTCTATTGCCACCAGTCTCAAATTTACGATCAAGCTCGTTAACGAGCCCGTCTAATTCACGGAATCCATCCACGTTATGTATATCAAGAGACATATATTGGAAATGTTCGACGAATTTCTCCCATTCGCTATCATCCTCAACACCATGTCTTGCAAATTCATTAATAGCATCACGGACATCTTCACGAAACTCATCTTTGCTTCTAGGACGACGTGCTAAACCAACTACCGCGAAGTTCTCTCCTAAGTTACCTTCACGATACATACTATAGATCGCAGGAAACAATTTTCTTTTTGCTAAGTCTCCTGTTGCTCCAAAAATTAGAAAAACGGCTCCTATCATCTACTCATCATTCTTTCTATATATAGTTTTGTTATGTTTAGCATACCGAAATTATATAACGGATTCAACTCTTTCTAAACAAATGACAAGGTCACACCCCCATAGTTTGGAAATTCTCCATCCTATGAAGGCAAGACCTCATTTGAATACTCATGTTATTGACCATATTTCTTTTTCATTTTCCATATTTCTTTTTCATCTTCCACATAAACCAGAGACAAAATACAACAACGACTACAAGAAGGATTATATCAGATGAATCCATTTCATTAACTCCTTTAATTTCACTTAACCAATCCTTGTTTGAACGCATAAATAGCTGCTTGTGTGCGATCATCTACGCCGAGCTTCCCAAGAACATTTGTTACATGGAATTTAACTGTTTTGATTCCGATAAACAAATCGTCTGCTACCTCTTGGTTGGATTTGCCGGAGGCAATTAGTCGTAGAACTTCCATTTCCCTATCCGTTAAGTCTTCATGTGGAGCAGCTTTGGGCTTAGGCTGACGAAAGCGATTCATTAGTTTGGAAGCCACTTGAGATTCAAGTATTGATTGACCTTTGGACGCTGCTCGAATAGCTCCTGTAATTTCACCCGCACGAGATGTTTTTAGCAAATAAGATATCGCTCCCGCTTCCAGTACAGGGTACATTTTCTCATCATCCAAATAACTTGTCAGCACGATTACCTTGCATTCAGGCTGAAGCGAAAGAAGCTTACGAGTTGCTTCAATGCCATCCATACCGCCTTCCATGACCAAATCCATTAATATGACATCAGGTTCATATTCTTGCGCTAATCGAATACCTTCTTCTCCAGAGCTAGCTTCACCTACAACCTCAATATCTTCCTCTGTTCCAAGAACTGCGGCCAGACCAATTCTAACCATCTCGTGATCATCAACTAGAAGTACTTTGATGCTTGACTCCATCATTTACTCCTCCCTCAACTAGAATAGGTATACGTATATCAATTCGGGCTCCTTGATTCGGTGCAGCAATGATGGATAAGGATCCACCAATTTCTGTTACCCTCTCCTGCATCGTTGCAAGCCCATAAGAAGATTGTTTCTTATCCTGCATATCAAATCCTACGCCATTGTCTCGTATATATAGTCTAACTCCTTCTTGTCTTTGAAGCAGCTTCAATTTTAACTCAATCTTAGAAGCTTTTGAGTGGCGTAATGCATTCGAAAGTGACTCTTGCACAATCCGAAATAAATGATCTTCGATTCCTTTAGGAAGATGAACATCTTCATCCATCTCCCATTCAATCTCAATCGGTACTTTGGCACGCAGCTCTTGTAATAAATCACCCACTGCTTCAGATAAACGCTTACCTTCCAAATGAACAGGACGCAAATGCATAAGCAGTGCTCTCATTTCGGACTGAGCAACAGAAGCCATTTCTTCAATTAGAAATACCTGTCGTTTTGCTTTATCAAAATCCTTATCCATAATGCGCCCAACCGCTGTTGCTGTCATCGAGATCGCAAACAATTGTTGGGAAACCGCATCGTGCAGCTCGCGAGCTAATCTTTGCCGCTCCTCCACAATAGCAGAGAATCGGGCTTTTTCCGCAAGCTCAGCATTATGATTAGATAATCGTTGAAGAGAGGTAACCTGTTCTTCCCACTTCTTAATAATTCGTTCCAATTGTTCTCCGAGCCGACCAATCTCATCTTCACCTAAATCTAAGTTATTACGTGCAAAGCTACCCTTCTCGAGCAACAGCATTCTTTCCATAATCGGGTCAATCCGTTTCTTAATCCGATGACTCGTCCAGAAACCATATAAACTACCCATTATCAGCACAAAGATAACGGCTATCACAACAAGCAGCAGAATTTGATTCCATGTATCAACTTCATTTAATAATCCCAAGTTTTGAAAGCCATAAACCAGAAGAGCTACTAGAATTGCACTAAAGACAATGCCCTCACCCATGCTACGCCACATCATATTGGTTAGTTTACTGTTGTTGCTGCTTTGCATGAGCTCGAACTCCTCCCCTAAGCTTGAAGTACAACCGAAATTAAAGTCTAATTCATAATTTTGATATCAATATCTCCTACGATAAAGGAAACGATTAGTTTCACTCGATTAGAACTCGTACCGTAATTAGATGACTGCCAATTGACCTTGCTCATCACACCATGATCATTGTGCAAATCAACATGAACAGGACCAACTGCAAGGGAAGCTTCTACCCATACTCCAATCTCTTCAGGTACGATAATATCAATATCACCCACCACTCCTTGTATGAGGATAGTGGTCTCTTCCTGCTCCCATATGGCCGTACTTAGATCTAAATTCACCTCTCCAAACACAAACCAGACCGAACTATCTTTAAGTACCCATGGCTCTTTACCCCACCTGATACTATCCATAATCGAATGCTTTTTCTGAAGAAAACAACTTTTATTAGCCTTCCGCGACTGATAGTAAAAATAGCCGCCTAATAGAAACCCAATCGCGATTAGAATCGATACATCCTGAATTAACAGTAAGATGACTCCAATTCCAATCAGAATATAGCCTTTACGGTTGTGATCAGCTCGCATTTGATATAAACCAAATAGAAGTAATATTATGGCAAGCATTAGGTATAGACCGATTGTATGTTCCACTAGTAAAAAAACACCAGCTCCAATAAGTAGATACGCTGTATTCCTATTACGATTGTTTTGAGCTTGGTCCCCCATGATGCCACCTCCGATCCATTCCGTTTTTACATATAGCTTATTCTATTGTAGCTGATCAAATTAATTCTTGATTCAGTCTCAAGGCTACACATACCCCCAACTTTAGTCGGGGAATGTCTTAATGGAACTATATTTGGGTTTAAAAATAATCAAATAAGGATGTTGTAGTACGACCTACAGCATACATCGTAACAGGTCTTTGATATCCCATCAACATAGCTGTAAGTGTTCTTATATCACATTGAAGCTGCTTTTCCCTAATCATCTCTGCTTCCCCATACTTGCTCTATTCGCATCTTAGCTATCTCCCTTATAAATACCTGAAATAGGTGTTTGCCACTTCGTGAGATATCTAGGTCAATTGTCCAATCATTGCATGCCCCTACTTCATATGCTACAACATATCAACGGAAAGGAGGATGTCACTATGAGTGGTGTCAGATTCACTTCTACTGGTGCCATACTGGTACTCTTCATTTTACTAGTAATAATTCTTCAATCCGGGTTATTCTTATTTTAAATTAATTATGGTGAGGAGGAATCAACATGTCCGGTTGTGGCGAAGTATCACCAGTTAGATGCGGTATGGGAACTACAGAAATACTTGTACTCTTTATCTTATTAGTTATTATCCTTTCAGCATTCTGTATGTAATTTCTTAATACTAAGAATATAAGATTTCAGAGTATCTGCCAAGGCAGAAAATCAACCTCAGTTCATTCAGAACTGGGGTTATTTTCATTCTTATAAGGTCTTAACAATGTAAAAAGCTTGCAGGATCTTAAGTCCTACAAGCTTACACATGTATTACGTATGCCGGTGAAGGGACTCGAACCCCCACGGTTTCCCTCACGATTTTGAGTCGCGCGCGTCTGCCAATTCCGCCACACCGGCTTATAAGGATGGATTAACCGTTCCTATTAGTTACAATATTAATATTTTATTAGTAAAATTCATTCTAGTCAACATCTAAAATATAATATACATTTTAGTATATTAATTTACTTATCTAAACGAATCAGTTACACTAACGATAAACCAAGAACATTAGGTGGTGGAATGGATGAATCCAAATGAAAGCATGTCTACTCGCAAGAATGTCCTGCTATTTCTCAAAACCAAAGGCCCTCAGAGCACCAAGGAGATGGCCTCACATCTAGGAATTACAGAAATGGCTGTTCGTAGACATCTACAATCATTAGAGCTAGACGGATTAGTTGAATCGAAGTTGATTCGACAACCTATGGGCAGACCTCTATATCGTTTCAATTTAACTGAACTAGCTGATGATGTATTTACGAAGAATTATCACCTATTAACATTGGATTTGCTTAAAGAACTTTCGGATGAAACGGATGAAGAAATGGTCCAGCTTCTATTCGAACGTCGAAATAACAAGCTGATCCTTAAACATAAATCAATCTTAGAAGGCAAAAATTTACCTGAGAAGGTTGCTGCTTTAACCGATATTCAGAATAAAAATGGCTATATGGCTGATTGGGAACAGACCAGCAATGGTGATTATTTAATCAAAGAACATAACTGCCCCATCGCACAAATAGCCAATGAATACAATTACGCCTGTCAATGTGAGCTGCATCTATTCAAAACACTCTTACAAACAGACGTTGAACGTACGGAATGTCTAGCTAAAGAAGGTAATAAATGCACCTACCTAATTAAACAAAAACAACATACTTGATCTTAAAACAGCATTCCAAGCGGTTGCTGTTTTAATTTTATATTTTACTTTACACACTTTTTATACATTAATGTTGATTTAATTCCGCAAATGAGCCATAATAAGGTTATGAAATACATAACACTTAGGAGGAATTTATACCATGACTTATCAATTACCAGCACTGCCTTATGCTAATAACGCATTAGAACCACATATCGATGAGCAAACTATGATGATTCACCATGATCGTCACCACAATGCTTATGTAACTAACCTTAATGCAGCACTTGAAGGTCACGCTGACCTACAAGGTAAATCCATCGAAGATTTAATCTCCAATATGGATGCACTACCAGAAGCTATTCGTACAGCAGTACGCAACAATGGCGGCGGTCACGCGAACCACTCCCTATTCTGGGAAGTTATCGGACCAAATGCTGGTGGCGAACCAACTGGTGCTCTTGCTGAAGCTATTAACAATGAACTTGGCGGATTCGCTAAATTCAAAGAAGATTTCGCTAAAGCAGCAGCGACTCGCTTTGGTTCTGGTTGGGCATGGCTAAGTGTGAAGGATGGTAAATTAGCTGTTTCCTCCACACCAAACCAAGATTCTCCTATTATGGAAGGTGCTACACCACTCCTTGGATTAGATGTATGGGAGCATGCTTACTACTTGAATTACCAAAACAAACGCCCTGATTACATTGCAGCTTTCTGGAATGTTGTGAACTGGTCTGAAGTTAGCAAACGCTACGAAGCAGCCAAGTAGAAACGGCATTGCCGTCCTTTAGAGTCGGCATCCGTTTCTGCGAGAAATATTAGCAAAGTATAAGTCCATTTTTATACTTTCTTATATTTAAAATAAGCTTTTATCTCAGGAAATATGATAAACAGGGTTACGAATTAATTCGTAACCCTTAAGCTATTCTATAAGCAGGTGATTATCATCGGAATCGTAGTCGTTGAAGTATGTGATAGTAATTTAATGAGTCAGCTTGACCTTGAGGATTTAGAAAATGAATATCCTGATGTCGCTGTGCTTAGAACCTATTGCCTGAGCTTTTGCCGCATGTGTAAAGCTCGTCCTTACGCTATCGTCAACGGTAAGCAAATCTATGCCAAAACCGTAGAAGAATGCCTTGAATTAATCAAGAAAACAATTGAAGAAGAACTAAAAGCATTTTATGAAATGTAAGAGGCCTAGTTAATGCTCGACAACAAATTTTTGCGAGCTACACCGCTATTATACGCAGCTTCAGCAACCGCTTTACGGATTCGTTCTACCACACGTGTATCAAAAGCATCTGGAATAATATAATTTTCATTCAAATCTGCTGGATCAATAACGGAAGAAATGGCTTCTGCCGCTGCAAGCTTCATCTCATCGTTAATGTCTGTTGCCTCACTATCCAGCGCACCTCTGAAAATCCCTGGGAAACACAGTACATTATTTATTTGATTCGGGAAGTCAGAACGACCAGTCGCCATCACTTTCACATATGGAGCCGCAATGGCTGGATCAATTTCTGGCGTTGGATTCGCCATAGCAAATACAATCGGATCCTTCGCCATATTTTGAAGATCCTCTACTTTCAGCATATTCGGTGCGGATACACCGATGAATACATCTGCTCCTTTGATGACATCTGACAGTTTACCGATTTCCATATTTGGATTGGTGATTTGAGCGAAATCACTCCAGTGTGACCGATCATATTGTATGTTTCGACTAATCGCACCCTCACGATCAACCCCAATTAGATTAACGGCACCTGCGCGTAATAGCATTTTGGAAATAGAGATGCCAGCAGCCCCGACACCGTTCACGATGATTTTGACGTCTTTTATATTTTTGTCGCATACCTTCAACGCGTTCAACATTCCGGCTAACACGACAATGGCGGTTCCGTGCTGATCATCATGGAAGACTGGGATGTCTAATTCGGCTCTTAGTCTCTTCTCTATCTCGAAACAACGTGGTGAAGAGATATCTTCCAGATTGATCCCACCAAAGGTCGGCGCAAGTGCCTTGACAATTGAAATGATTTCCTCTGTATCCTTCGTATCGAGACAGATCGGTACAGCATCCACATCAGCGAACTGTTTGAACAGCGCAGCCTTACCTTCCATGACCGGCATCGCTGCTTTAGGACCAATGTCGCCGAGTCCCAATACAGCAGTCCCGTCTGAAATGACTGCCACTGTATTTTTTTTCGTCGTCAGCTCATACGCCTGGGTCTGATCTCGGGCAATTGCCTGGCATACTTTAGCCACGCCTGGAGTATAGACTTTGGATAAGTCTTCCTTGCAAAGAATTGGGTTTTTCAATGTTGTTTCGAGCTTGCCGCCTCTATGCAAATTCATGATTTCTTCCAATAGTTCCACAATGTCGCCTCCCGATAGTTGGCTAACGCCCTTCTCAATCCACTTCCGATCTTCCGGTTGCTCAAGCATAATCTGTACATCCGCTCTGCACATCTCGGAATCCTCGTTCTTTATATCAACTTGAAGTACCTTTCCTCTGTAGGTTTCAACGATATTCACTACATTTGCCATATAATCACTATCACGACGATACTGAATGCGCAAGGTATAAACATATTGCTCGTTTGTATTATTCATAACATTGACCTCCTTATCAAACAACTTATATTCTTATCCTAATAGAAGCTGGTGTCAAGCTTCCGTTCTTCTTAAACGCTTGTCCAACAATCAGCCACCCCATACTGCAATTAGCAGAGTAGCCGCGACTACAGTAAGAGCACCGCCAATCCTTGTAGAAATCTGTGCGAAAGGCATCAACTCCATTCGACCGGAAGCTGACAGAATGGCTACGTCGCCTGTACCGCCAAGACCGCCGCGGCACCCTGTTACAATCGCCGCTTCTATAGGATACATATTGACCCATTTGCCAACGAAATAACCTGTAACAGTCATAGCCATGATTACGCTTGCACAAACCAGAATATAAGGAATAGAGATCAGAGCTGCTACATCTTGCAGTGGAATATACAATATACCTAGACCAACCATCAGCGGCCAAGTCAATGTACTAGAAACTAATTTGTACAACTGGTAGGCACCTTGCTCGATTTTCGTTGGCAACACCTTGAACACTTTAAGCAACGCTGCTGCAAAAATCATCAAAATCGGTCCCGGAATACCTACAAAAGGCGACAATAGATGACCAGTGATAAATAATCCGCAGGCAAACAACAATCCCGCTCCCATGAGCAAAAAGTCAGGTTTTTCAGCATCATAGGTACTTCCACTAAGCTTCGTGCCATCTTTGGATTTAACCAGTACGCCATTACCTGTAATAGATGGATTTTTCTCAGCCATTTTCTTAAGCAGTCCAGCGCCAATAATGGCAAATACATTTCCAATGACCGCAGCTGGAATCATTTGTGCTACATAATAACCTGATTCGCCGCCAAGGATTTGTGAGAATGCAATAGATAGCGGCAGAATGCCTTCGCCAACTCCACCACAGATAATTGGCACAATGATGTAAAACAAGGTACGATGCGCGCTGAAGCCGAGCAACATGCCAACTCCAAGACCTACGGCCACTGCAGCCACCGTTCCAAGCAGCATCGGGATGAAAATACGGATGAAACCGTTGATCAGAGTGGTGCGATTCATTCCAGTTATGCTGCCAGCCACTAGAATAGAAATATAAAGATATAGAAAGTTCGACGTTTTCATTAATGTGTGAACGGAATCAGTAACTGAAGGGTTCAGCACATTCCAGAACACCAGAAGTGAAGGAATCATTAACGACAGAATAGCTGGACCACCAATGTTTTTCAAAATCGGGAGTTTGAATCCCAGATCGCTGAGCAGTATACCCATTATGATAATAACCGCGAATCCACCGATCATATCGTTTGGCAATTCACCGAGTGCAGCAGCGGCAAAAATAATAAGCGCCAATACGATGTATAACGGTAACGGAACGACACCTACCTTAAGTTGCATGAGTCGCTGCCACAATCCTTGCTTCTCTTTAGGCAGCTGTTCCTCTCCCCCTAATTCGACTGACGGCTTTATTACATTTTCCATGTCTTCTTAACCTCCTTAAATCGTTTACACCCCCATCATAAACGGTTTGAAAGCGCTTTTGTTTTTACGTAAATATTGAATACATTTTGTAAATTATTAAAGTAAGCGCTATCTTTTCCTCTTTAATTTTCTATTCAAATAAAAAAACTGCTGCCAGCATGGCAGCAGAAACCTGCATTCAGATTTATACAATATATTTGGATATCGTCATCCTCCCATTAGCTGCAATCTGGTATTTCTGAACTGGTCTCCCCACTGTTCCATATGCCAAATCCATCTCCAACACGCCCATCTCCACTAGAGCGGCACAATATTTGCTAACCGATACTCGTGAGATTCCGGACAACATAGATATGTCCTCGGCCGAGAACCATCCCGCCCCGGCAGACTCAATTACTTTCCAGATCGTTTGAAGCGTCTGCCTTGTGAAACCTTTGGGCAATTCCTGTGACGCTCTCTGTTCCTGGCGAAAACGTGTAATCGTATCCAACTCAGATTGATTGAGGCGTTCTTGATAACGAAACAGCCGATTTTGCTCTCTGTATCTACTTAATGCCGCTTGGAACCGACTGAATTCGAAAGGTTTGATCAAATAATCCACAGCCCCGTTCTGCAACGCCACTTGAATACTCTTTTTGTCGCTTGCAGCCGAAATGACAATGACATCTACCTTAATCCCTCTATGGCGTATTTCGGATAGCAGCTCCAGTCCGTTGCTTTCTTTCATATAAATATCAAGTAGAATCAGTTCATAGACTCCCTGCGCTAGCATACTCAATGCTTCGTCCGTGGACGAAGCCCAACCTTCGGCTTTGAAGCCCTCTACCTGCTCTAAGTAAAATTTGTTCATTTCCGAAACCATCGGATCATCTTCGACGATAAGTACAGAAATTATAGATGTATTCATTATTATTCCTCACTCTTCGCTTCATATGGTAAGTGAACTGTAAATTCAGTACCTTTTCCTGGGCGGCTCTCCAAGTAAATAGATCCCCTTAGCTTGTCCAGGCTTTTCTTAACCAAATACAGACCAATTCCACGGTCTTTACCCTTTGTAGAATAACCCTGCTCATACAACTGCTCCGCTCTAATTTCCGGTAACCCTATTCCATTGTCTACGACTCGTATTCTCAGCTTATGGTCTTCATATAGGAAGCCAATGTCAATCACTTTGTTTGCGCTGCCTAGAGAGGCCTCCAGCGCGTTTTCTAACAGATTTCCAACGATGGTTACTAGTTCACGTGAAATGTCTGGATCAGCAGCTTCAGGTAGTATACCCTCCTCTAGCAGTTCAATCTTAACACCCGCCTCACGCCCACGGCTTTGCTTGCCTAGCAAAAATCCAGCCATAACGGGATCTTTCACTAACCGGATTACAGCATCAGTTTCATTGTGAATATGAAGCATGGTACCTGCCAGATATTGTTCCAATCGTTCGTATTGTTGCATATGGGTCAATCCAATAATGACATGAAGTTTATTCATAAATTCGTGGGTCTGTGATCGCAGTGTATCGGCGTACATGGAAATACCGTTTAGTCTTTCCACAAGAACAGATATTTCAGTCTTGTCACGAAAGCTTGCGATTACGCCTTCTACTTTCTCGCCCACTCTGACTGGAACTACATTGGCGAGCAACGTGACTCCACTCTGCTCAACCTCGATATCCTGCAGCGGTTCACCCGTTTCCAGAACCTTATCCATTCGTAGCTGCGGCCAAATATGCCCCACCATCTGATTTACAGGATCAGCATCTACACCAATAAGATCCATCAATCGCCTGGCTTCAGTATTTACCAGTGTAATTTTCAAATTTTTATCCACGGCAAGTATACCTTCACGTGCGTATTGGAGCATGGCACTCCGTTCTTCAAGCAGTTTCGCAATGGCTTCAGGCTCCATACCGAACATCATTTTTTTAATTTTATTCGCTAGAAAAACCGCTCCCGCTATACCCATTACACCACCAAGTATAATTCCTAAATAAAGGATCCACCTATTCTGATTAACCGCAGTTTGGACGCTGTCAAGTGAAATGCCTACCGCCACAGCTCCAATCTGTTCTCCGTTTACACCATAAATCGGTGAAAACGTTCTTACTGAATCACCTAGTGAACCTTTGGCTGTGGATACGATTTCACTTCCATGTAGAGCTGCGACTTCATCGCCGCCAATAAAATGTTGACCAATCTTTGTTGGATCAGGATGGGTATGACGAATACCGTTCATATCAATCACCACTACGAACTGCACACCGTTGATAGCAAGTATATCCTTTGCAAATTGCTGAACAGCATTAGGATCTCCCCGGCCCTCCAGTTCTTCAATTACAGCAGATGTCTGTGAAACAGTACGAGCGATTGAGAGAGCTTTGTTCTGCAAAGCATCCTTCGTCATTTCTGTCACTTTCATACTGAACAATACATATACAACTAACAACACCATCAAAACTACGGCACAGATCATTAAGGTAATCGTTGTCCGCAGCTTCAATGTTATTCTCCCTATTTTCACTTTGCCTCACCCCAAAGCTCTTTTTAATGTGGTTTGAATCAATTTTATAACTATATTTATAGAATGAGCATATTGCATAAATCTAAGCCTTTGCTGAGCAAGAGGAATTTGAACATAAGAATATCCTCATGATCATTATCTGCAGTAAAAATTGGGTCACTCTTGTAGTGTTCAATATTTTCATGTGAATTAGTTCACATGAATTTCGTCCAAAACTTACTTTATGCTGAGCACTTTTTTATATTTTCGCAAAATGCTCATTTAAAACATAGAGGAAATTATACCCATCATTCTTTGAATAGGAAATTTAGTTTATTTTAAATTAAAAGCAAAAAGGATCTGCTATCAAGTCATCTAACTGACTCGAAAGCAAATCCCTTTAAATTGCTTCTCTGCTAATTATGCCGGTGAAGGGACTCGAACCCCCACGGTTTCCCTCACGATTTTGAGTCGCGCGCGTCTGCCAATTCCGCCACACCGGCTTAATCCATTCTCTGAATGGCTGCCTGATAATTCATTTGAACTATGATCTTGAACTTAAGATAAAAGAATAAGTGGGGCGGACGAGGGGAATTGAACCCCCGAATGTCGGATCCACAAACCGATGCGTTAACCACTTCGCCACGACCGCCATAAAAAAGCTTATGAGATCATTGATCACATAAGCTCATTACTATTTGCTCTGATGCCGGTGAAGGGACTCGAACCCCCACGGTTTCCCTCACGATTTTGAGTCGCGCGCGTCTGCCAGTTCCGCCACACCGGCTTAATCCATTCTCTGAATGGCTGCCCTGATAATTCATTTGAGCTATGGGCTCTAACTTAAGATAATACATGGTGCCGAAGACCAGACTTGAACTGGTACGATAGTCACCTACCGCAGGATTTTAAGTCCTGTGCGTCTGCCGATTCCGCCACTCCGGCTTAATGAAGTAAATTGTGGAGGCGCCACCCAGACTCGAACTGGGGGTAAAGCTTTTGCAGAGCTCTGCCTTACCACTTGGCTATGGCGCCATTAAAAAAATTGGAGCGGAAGACGGGAATCGAACCCGCGACCCTCGCCTTGGCAAGGCGATGCTCTACCGCTGAGCCACTTCCGCTGGCTGGGGATATAGGATTTGAACCTATGCATGACGGAGTCAAAGTCCGTTGCCTTACCGCTTGGCTAATCCCCAATATAGTAATAAGAATAAGTGGGGCGGACGAGGGGAATTGAACCCCCGAATGTCGGATCCACAAACCGATGCGTTAACCACTTCGCCACGACCGCCATAGATATAAACTTGTAAAGCTAGGATATTACTGGCAGGGGCAGCAGGAATTGAACCCACACCAAAGGTTTTGGAGACCTTTGTTCTACCTTTAAACTATGCCCCTATAATGGTGGAGGATGATGGATTCGAACCACCGAACTCGAAGAGAGCAGATTTACAGTCTGCCGTGTTTAGCCACTTCACTAATCCTCCACGTTCACCTGTAACAGTGAATGGTGGCTCGGGACGGAATCGAACCGCCGACACGAGGATTTTCAGTCCTCTGCTCTACCGACTGAGCTACCGAGCCATACTATTAAATTGTTTAAATGGCGGAGCCGACGGGATTCGAACCCGCGGTCTCCTGCGTGACAGGCAGGCATGTTGGGCCACTACACCACGGCTCCGCGATAATTTCATGAAATAAAATGTCTTCATAAAATTGATTGGTTGCGGGGGCAGGATTTGAACCTGCGGCCTTCGGGTTATGAGCCCGACGAGCTACCGGGCTGCTCCACCCCGCGTCATTATAAGCATATACTATTATGGTGGAGGCTAACGGGATCGAACCGCTGACCCTCTGCTTGTAAGGCAGATGCTCTCCCAGCTGAGCTAAGCCTCCGGGATATAAATGGTGACCCGTAGGGGACTCGAACCCCTGTTACCTCCGTGAAAGGGAGGTGTCTTAACCACTTGACCAACGGGCCTTGTTAAAACTTGAAGTAAGTAACTTCAGTAAAATAATGGCGGAGAGAAAGGGATTCGAACCCTTGAGACGCTTGTGGCGCCTACACGATTTCCAATCGTGCTCCTTCGACCAAACTCGGACACCTCTCCATATGGCTCCCCGAACAGGACTCGAACCTGTGACAACTCGATTAACAGTCGAGTGCTCTACCAACTGAGCTATCAGGGAATACTTAATACATTATACAGGGTTTATTCCCTGAAAACTAGTAGCGAACACACATTGCTGCGCTTCCACCTCAAGCCTATCAACCTCGTCGTCTACAAGGGGTCTTACTAATTGGGAAATCTCATCTTGAGGGGGGCTTCGCGCTTAGATGCTTTCAGCGCTTATCCCTTCCGTACATAGCTACCCAGCGGTGCTCCTGGCGGAACAACTGGTACACCAGCGGTACGTCCATCCCGGTCCTCTCGTACTAAGGACAGCTCCTCTCAAATTTCCTACGCCCACGACAGATAGGGACCGAACTGTCTCACGACGTTCTGAACCCAGCTCGCGTACCGCTTTAATGGGCGAACAGCCCAACCCTTGGGACCTACTTCAGCCCCAGGATGCGATGAGCCGACATCGAGGTGCCAAACCTCCCCGTCGATGTGGACTCTTGGGGGAGATAAGCCTGTTATCCCCAGGGTAGCTTTTATCCGTTGAGCGATGGCCCTTCCATGCGGTACCACCGGATCACTAAGCCCGACTTTCGTCCCTGCTCGACTTGTTGGTCTCGCAGTCAAGCTCCCTTATGCCTTTGCACTCTTCGAATGATTTCCAACCATTCTGAGGGAACCTTGGGACGCCTCCGTTACTCTTTAGGAGGCGACCGCCCCAGTCAAACTGCCCACCTGACACGGTCCTCCTACCAGTTCATGGTAGAGAGTTAGAACTCCAGTACGATCAGGGTGGTATCCCAACGTCGCCTCCACACAAGCTGGCGCTCATGCTTCTTAGGCTCCCACCTATCCTGTACAAACCGTACCAAAGTTCAATATCAAGCTGCAGTAAAGCTCCATGGGGTCTTTCCGTCTTGTCGCGGGTAACCTGCATCTTCACAGGTATTAAAATTTCACCGGATCTCTCGTTGAGACAGCGCCCAAGTCGTTACGCCATTCGTGCGGGTCAGAATTTACCTGACAAGGAATTTCGCTACCTTAGGACCGTTATAGTTACGGCCGCCGTTTACTGGGGCTTCGGTTCATAGCTTCGGGTTACCCCTAACCACTCCCCTTAACCTTCCAGCACCGGGCAGGCGTCAGCCCATATACTTCGCCTTACGGCTTCGCATAGACCTGTGTTTTTGCTAAACAGTCGCTTGGGCCTTTTCACTGCGGCCCCCTCGTGCTATTCACACTACCGGGGCACCCCTTCTCCCAAAGTTACGGGGTCATTTTGCCGAGTTCCTTAACGAGAGTTCTTCCGAGCGCCTTAGCATACTCTGCTCACCCACCTGTGTCGGTTTGCGGTACGGGCACCTTCTCCTGGCTAGAAGCTTTTCTTGGCAGCCTGAACTCATGACCTTCGGTACTATAATTTTCCCTCCCCATCACAGCCYAGCCTTATYGATGTGCGGATTTGCCTACACATCAGCCTCACTGCTTGGACGAGCATCCATCAGCTCGCGTCACTATCCTTCTGCGTCACTCCATCGCTCGTAACGGATTACGGTGGTACTGGAATTTCAACCAGTTGTCCTTCGACTACGCCTTTCGGCCTCGCCTTAGGTCCCGACTTACCCTGAGCGGACGAACCTTCCTCAGGAACCCTTAGGTTTACGGCGGACAAGATTCTCACTTGTCTTTTCGTTACTCATACCGGCATTCTCACTTGTGTACGCTCCAGCCGTCCTCACGATCGACCTTCWAGGTATACACAACGCTCCCCTACCACGCAATTAATTGCATCCATAGCTTCGGTGGCGTGTTTAGCCCCGTTACATTTTCGGCGCAGAGTCACTCGACCAGTGAGCTATTACGCACTCTTTAAATGATGGCTGCTTCTAAGCCAACATCCTGGTTGTCTTTGCAACTCCACATCCTTTCCCACTTAACACACACTTGGGGACCTTAGCTGATGGTCTGGGCTGTTTCCCTCTTGACAATGGATCTTAGCACTCACTGTCTGACTCCCGGATCTAAGTTCATGGCATTCAGAGTTTGACTGAACTTGGTAACCCTTGGCGGGCCCCGCATCCAATCAGTGCTTTACCTCCATGACTCGCTTATCCGAGGCTAGCCCTAAAGCTATTTCGGGGAGAACCAGCTATCTCCGAGTTCGATTGGAATTTCTCCGCTACCCCCACCTCATCCCCGCATTTTTCAACATGCGTGGGTTCGGGCCTCCAGTGCGTGTTACCGCACCTTCACCCTGGACAGGGGTAGATCACACGGTTTCGGGTCTACGTCTACATACTATAATTCGCCCTATTCAGACTCGCTTTCGCTGCGGCTCCGTCTTACCAACTTAACCTCGCATGCAAACGTAACTCGCCGGTTCATTCTACAAAAGGCACGCCATCACCCATTAACGGGCTCTGACTTCTTGTAAGCGCACGGTTTCAGGTTCTTTTTCACTCCCCTTCCGGGGTGCTTTTCACCTTTCCCTCACGGTACTGCTTCACTATCGGTCACTAGGGAGTATTTAGCCTTGGCAGATGGTCCTGCCAGATTCCGACGGGGTTTCACGTGTCCCGCCGTACTCAGGATCCGTCTAGGATGTTGYTTGCTTTTGGCTACAGGGCTTTTACCTCATCTTGCGGACCTTTCCAGATCGCTTCGCCTARCAAACACTTCTCCATATTGACGTCCTACAACCCCAAGAAGTAAACTTCTTGGTTTGGGCTGTTCCGCGTTCGCTCGCCGCTACTGACGGAATCACTATTTGTTTTCTTCTCCTCGAGGTACTTAGATGTTTCAGTTCCCTCGGTATACCTCCTCTGTAGCTATGTATTCACTACAGGGTAACTGCGCATTACCACAGCTGGGTTCCCCCATTCGGACATCCCCGGATCAAAGCCTGCATACGGCTCCCCGAGGCATTTCGTCGTTCGCCACGTCCTTCTTCGGCTCCTAGTGCCTAGGCATCCTCCGTGCGCTCTTATTAGCTTAACC
>NZ_JBFULK010000025.1:0-38571 GCF_056400365.1 Paenibacillus sp. P5_B5 | reverse complement strand
AGCGGTAGAAGATTATATTTATTATTACAATTACCAGCGGTTCCAATCTAAACTGAAACAGCGCGCGCCGATCGAATACCGGTGCGCGCTGGCAGCATAGCTTTTTTCATCTGTCTACTTGACAGGGGTATGACCAAAATCGCGGCTTTTTTATTTTTGGGATGCAAGTTCTTGCCCTTTCTCCAAGAAAAGCACTTATGTTGAGTCCTGATTGAGGACAAGAACTTTCATTGATTTCCGATATGCGAATCCAAATAATCATATTCAATATAATCAACGCAATCCATAAATTTATAGCTACCCGTGGAATTTCACAAACAAACTGAATGATTATTCAACACTTTTAGGCAAAGTAATTGATTAATAATACTACCTTGACAGCCATAGTAATGTGTCGTATTATTTAAATGCGAGGTGATTATGTGAGTGAGAATAAAATTACATCCGACCTGCTGCGCGGACATACCGACACGATGATTTTACGACTCTTATCCGAAGCTGACCGCTACGGGTACGAGATTGTCAAGTTGATTGCCGAGCGCTCGGGCGGCGAATATGAATTAAAGGAAGCCACGATGTACTCCAGCGTCCGGCGGCTTGAAACAGACGGCGATATCGAGTGGTATTGGGGCGATGAATCTCAGGGCGGACGTCGAAAGTATTTTAGGATTACTGAAAAAGGCAAGGATGCTTACGTACGCAACAAAAGCAATTGGGAGTATTCAAAGCGCGTACTAGAAAATTTATTATAAAGGAGATTTGATGTGATGAATCCGAAATTGACGAACTATTTGAATAGCGTGTTTACGCCATACGATGGGGTAAAAAGCGTCACCGAATTAAAGGCCGACCTGCACTCTGATTTGCAGGAGCGATATCGTGAACTCAAAGCCGAGGGCAAAGACGATGAAACAGCGTTTAAGATGACCATTGAGAGCATCGGCGACATCGAACAAACGATATTGGAAGTCGCCAACCTCTCCCGCTCGCTGGAACGGCAAGTAGTGACAAACTTTAGCGCAAGCAACCTGGCAATGAGCGACTTTGCAGGCGTTACGGCCCATAAAGGTCAATTTAATGCTAGCGCGTTACGCGGTGCCGACTTTGCGGGCGCAGACTTGACCGGAAGTTCGTTTAAGAGCAGTGATTTACGTGAAGCCAATTTTGACGGTGCGAATCTGACTGACTGTAGCCTATCCACCGTTGACCTTACGAATGTAAGCTTCAATCGATCGATCCTTGTACGCACCGACTTCAACATTTCAGGGCTGGAGGGAGCCAAATTCGCAGGTGTAAAACTGACCGACGTCACGCTAACCAAGATCGACCTTAGGAAAACAATCTTTGAAGGTTGTATATTTGACGGCGTGGACTTCAAATATTCCGACCTGAGCGGGCTGCGACTTGACGGGCAAACCTTTATCGGCGTTAAGTTTGACAAGTCGGCATTAAACGAAGTTTCGTTTAGGGGCGCTACACTCAAGAATGTGTCTTTTCAAGCGTTTTTTTCGTTGACCAATAAGTATTACCGTGGCATCAAAACCATCTGCTTTGAC
This sequence comes from Paenibacillus sp. P5_B5, assembly GCF_056400365.1. Taxonomy (NCBI): domain Bacteria; kingdom Bacillati; phylum Bacillota; class Bacilli; order Caryophanales; family Paenibacillaceae; genus Paenibacillus; species Paenibacillus sp. P5_B5. The sequence goes on along the minus strand of NZ_JBFULK010000025.1, from coordinate 37,015 downwards.
GGCGCAGTCATGGATAAGTTGACCTTTGCCGCGCTTAAAGGTATGGGGGCCGATTTGTCCAAGGTTACTGTTCGATAAGGAGGGGGAAGTTATGCAAAATAATTCGATTCAAGTCAGTGGACTGCAAAAGTCCTACAAGCAGCATCAAGTCCTAAAGGGCGTTGATTTCGAGGTGGAAAAGGGCAGTATTTTCGCCCTGCTTGGCTCCAACGGGGCGGGCAAGACAACAGTTGTCAAAATCCTCTCCACGTTGCTCAAACAAGACAGCGGAACTGCCACCGTAAACGGATTCGATGTTGCATCAAAACCCGAAAATGTGCGGCAGGCGATCAGTCTGACCGGGCAATTTGCCGCCGTGGACGAAATATTGACCGGACGGGAAAATCTAATCTTGATTGCCAAATTACGATACCTCGACAATCCGCGTCTGGTAGCGGAAGATTTGCTTAGACGCTTCGGCCTAACAGACGCTGCAGACCGCAGGGTGGCTACTTATTCGGGCGGGATGCGCCGAAGGCTCGACATCGCCTTGAGCCTCGTAGGAAAACCGAAGATCATTTTCCTCGACGAGCCGACCACCGGGCTTGACCCCGAGGCACGCATCGAGGTATGGAAGATTGTCAAGGAGCTTGCCGACAGCGGCACGACGGTACTCCTGACTACGCAGTATTTGGAGGAGGCAGAGCAGCTTGCCGACCGAATTGCCATTCTGCATGAGGGCAAGATTATTGCCAGTGGCACGCTCTCGGATCTTAAAAAGTTGTTCCCGTCCGCAAAAGTGGAGTATGTAGAAAAACAGCCTACATTAGAAGAAATATTCCTCGCAATAGTCGGCAAAAAGGAGGCGAAGTAAATGGAGGCGGCAAAGAAACACTTCTTCAGTGATCTAAGCATTATGCTTGGACGGTCCATGCGCCATATTTTCCGCAGCATGGACACAATCGTCACGGTCACCATCATGCCGATCGCGATGATGTTGCTGTTCGTCTATGTGTTCGGCGGTGCAATTCAAACCGGAACGGATAACTATGTGAATTACCTGTTGCCCGGTATACTACTGATTGCTGTTGCTAGCGGCATATCCTACACGGCTTTCCGCTTGTTTACGGATGTGCAACGAGGCATATTCGAGCGGTTTCACACCATGCCGATTTCACGTTCTACCTTACTGTGGGGGCATGTGCTGACCTCGCTGGTATCCAACGCCATATCGGTTCTCGTCATCATTCTCGTAGCGTTGATTATGGGCTTTCGTTCGCCGGCGGGGATATTGTCATGGCTTGCAGTAGCCGGCATACTCGCGCTGTTTACGCTGGCATTAACTTGGGTCGCGGTGATTGCAGGACTGTCTGCCAAATCGGTGGATGGCGCAAGCGCCTTTTCCTACCCGATTATCTTCCTGCCGTTTATCAGCTCGGCGTTCGTGCCTACCGAGTCGATGCCTTGGGTCGTTCGAGCCTTTGCCGATAACCAACCGGTGACCTCGATCGTAGAAGCCATCCGTGCACTACTGTCAGGTCAGCCGGTGGGCAATGACATATGGGTCGCTCTTGCGTGGTGTGTCGGGATTTTGTTCGTAGCCTATTTCGTTGCGATGAGGGTGTATAAAAAGAGAGTGTGAAGAAGGACATCATTGTCCGCATTCAGAGTTCAACCGGTAGGAGGAAGTATGAATAAGAAATGAAGTGAATTCATTAGTTGGACTAAAGATCATGGATGGGATATAACTGATAAATCTGAATATTAAATAAATTTAAATGATAATATAGCATCAAGGATTGTAATAATGCAGTGAAAAGATGAAATGAATCAGCTGAAAATTAAGTAGACTGGTTCATTATTTTTTTTAGTAGGGGTAGTACCAGCGTAGCTGTCACAAACCGCAAATTAATGGAAAATAAATGGGAATAGCGGACAGCTCACAGGCTGAAAGCTACGTGTCAAAAAGGCGGAGGCTAATCTGGTATAGTTCAAAACAATAAACAATGGTTTTTGATTAAAATAGGATATAAAGGGGGATTTATTATGAATATTTCTATTGCGGAACATTGGAATCTTGAAAAGCATGAACTGCCCGGCATTAATTGCATCATCTTTCCAAATGGCACTGTAACAATTTTAAATTGTTACAGCACATATAACCCCAACACAAAAGAAAGTAAATTTTTTTGCTCTCCCTTGTGTGACACAACCATTGAAAGCATAGCAAAGTATAATGTTGATTATTGGACGGTCGTTGATGAATGGGTCAGTATTGATTATCAAGACGGGAAAATCTATGGCGGTGATGGTCAAATGGGAAATGAAGGATTTATTTACCGAATTACAAATTGAAATCAACTTAGAAAACCTCACCCAAATTAAAATGACTTGCTTAAAATCCTATTAAGGTTTCATCATTTTGCTTTCTCCATATACCACGAAATAAGCATTTTCTAACTTTTTGGGAGGGTATTCATAACCTCTCTTTTTTCCGTACATCCATCCTTAGGATACTGCAAGGATTGCACAAACAGATAATCCTAACATTTCTATTAAATCCTTATTAAACGTATGACAAGCAAACTACATCAATATACGAGAAAGATGAATCAAATTCATCTTTCTTTGTCTTTTTTCCCCAGGCATACAATCCATTAAAATGTCCTGTTTACCTGAATCAATCCATTTTTTTCGCATGATTTCTATGCGTTTCTTGTTAAAATCAATATATTGAAAATCCAACTGTTTCAGCTTAGGCATGTCTAATAAAAAATCAAACGCTTCCGCCTTGATCTTCGTATTTATTTCGTTCAACTCTAAATTTTCCAGATTTGATGCAGTTTTTAAGACATCTATCTCTATCAGCGATTTCATGTTTTTCAGTTCTAATTGTTTCAAGTTATCCATAGCAGAAAAATCGCATAGCTTCTCCACTCTGGATAAAGACAAACTCAAAAACTCCAAATTCTCGAATCTACTCAAGAAGGAAACATCCTCTAGTTTTGCAATGGATGATAGCTCTAACATCTTCAAGGTTCGAACGTTGAGTACTTCCAGATCACAATTCACGTTACAGTTATCGATAAGGAGATATTCTATGGGGATCTCTTTGACAAAGTTCAATTGTTCAACTGTACACTGAAGGATTATGCTGCTAAGATTTTTACAGTTTCCTATGGGAGACAAATCATCGAATTTGCCATTTAATTGCAAGTGCTGAAGTTTTTGAAAACTACTTATAAAATCGATAGAAAGTGTTTGGTCAGAATCAATTCTCAAAAATTCCACGTTTTTTAGCGTCTGTAGGTTATGTAAATCTTGCTTTTGTTTCATGCTTAGATGCAAGGCAGTTACGTTTTTCAATCCAGCTAAGATGTCTAGCATTTCAACTGAATAATCCCCTTTATTTCTGTAACTCCATATGTGCAAAATAAGATCAGGACGATGGGATAGGACCATTTCATCTAATTTTACTAAATCCGCCAATTTATCTGAATCAAAAGCAAAACTGATCGTAGCTCGTCGCCTTAGTTTTTCAACAGCTGCTTTCATTTTTTTAGGCGTCCAAGGCACACCTTGCATAGCATGTATCCACACTTCACTCATAAATATACCCCTCGCTTCATTTGTCATATAATTTCAATTGATTTGAACTGCATAGATCATATGGGTTATTCTAATATATGGAAATCATTATTTGATTAAAGTTAGAGGAGAGGATACGAAGATGGATAAGGATCTATTGAAACAGCTCACTCTTTGGCATAACAAGAGCCAGCATGAGAAAATCATTAACAAAATTATGGAAATACCCGAAGCAGACAGGGATTATGACTTAGTTTGCCATTTGGCCAGAGCATTGAATAATCAAGAAAATTATAATGAAGCTATCCAATATTTTTTATCTGTGCAAGAGCAAGGCGAGCACGACCCTCTTTGGCATTTCCGAATAGGATATGCTTATTATTACCTTAAACAGTATAAGGAAGCGATAGTTGCTTTTGAACAAGCTGTAGCATTAGATCCTGAAGATTCACATGGCAGGACGTTTTTAGAAATGAGCCGCAACGCCGCTGCTAGAGCAGGAAATGAAACCATCCATATAATGAACGTTGAAAAGGGGATGCGGATTGGGACTGACCCCCGTTTGTTAGAAATTGAAGAAAAAATAAACCCATTTGGGCTAGTTGCGCATAATAATGGAAGCATATCAATGATTTTAGGTGTTGGCAAATATAAGCATGAAATTTTTCAAACACGAGCCGAAGAAGGAGTTGAGGGCAATGGCTATGATTGGGGTTCATTAGCAGCCGTGTTTCTTGAAGAAAGAATGCCTCACTTAGTTGATATCATACGATTTGACCCGGAAGCCGATACGTTCTGCATTTATACAGACAATAAAGAAGCCATACTTAGTTTTGCAATCGCCTTTAAGGAAGCATGTGAAGATGACTCATTAATGAAAGACCTATTTTCACGAGCTGTATTAGATTGATTGGAAATATCAAGGTACAACACATCCTTCGTTGCATCTGTCCAGTGAAAAAAGGTTTTAGACTGACCATAAAAATGAAAAAGCGGCGGACCAAGACTTGAAAAATAAAGTCTTAGACTTCCGCTTTCCATATTGAACTAACGTGTCCCGTTAGCTTAATCCATGGTCCTCATCTATAATCCATGAGAACTCTTTAGAAATGGCAATAGCAACGTTAGATATGACGTGTTCTAAAATGTCATTAATGAAGCTAGGTAAATCTATTTCAATTAAGTTTACTTCTTCAATACCCTCTAATGTATCATACGCGTAGTTACCATCTAGTCCAGCTGGAATGCCTCTTAGCCTGATTCTCTCCCCATGGAGTTCTTTGCAAAATGTTAGGTGACTTACTTTTTCAAAGCCCAAATCACTAATTAAGTATTGTTCCAAAATCCTCGACTTTACTTTTTTCGTGAAATCTTCAGAATGGATGCTTATATAGTCATACATAATTTCACCTCACTCATGTATTCCATATTCGTAATGAAACAATGGAATTCCTTCTAAAAGCAGTTGCTCATTAACGTAACCTGCTCGTTACTTCAACAAAAGAAGGTGGAGCCGCCTCATGGCAAGCTCCTCAGTAATCGTAAACCGCTTTTGTTTAGTGCTCATCAATAATAGTGTGGATCCCTTATAATAATGTTGTGCCAGAACGAAAGGATGCGATAATAATGAAGAAATACAAGATCGATAGTTTTACCCGCGTCAGTGAACCGATTCGGACTCCCATAACGAAAATCGGAGGACAGCCAGTATGGCTAACAGAACCGCAATGGCCGCTTAGCAGCGGGTGGGACAAGCGCCCGATGATGTTTATCGGTCAGATTGAGCTGGATCAGCAATTATTCCCCACTCCAAGCGTTCCTGTTCCTCTGATGGCCTATCTCTTTGTTACGCATGCGCAAAATATAGAGGAAGGCTTCTTTGATCCTGATATTATCGATCCCGATGGCGGTGAAAATGCGATCATTATCCAGCCCGGAGGTGAGCTCCTGATAGATACAGCCCCATTGGTTAACGGACCAACGCTGTGGGATAACAATGGCGAATCTTATGAAGGCATCCCTCAGTTGCAAGAAGCCCAAGACCCTGCCTTTCTCGATTCCGAAGCCTACCTCCTTCTCACTGAGGATGAGCGGAAAGCATATAACGCTGAAGTTGACGGCGATAAAATTGGTGGCGTGCCCTATTTTTTCCAAGGCGATGGTTGGCCAGATGACAGCAACTGGGGTTTGCTGCTACAATTGCATGCCAATTTCAAGCCTTTCTGCTTGCTGGTGGGAGCCTCGCCGACGATTTTTGCATTTGTTAATGAGGATCTAACGACCGGAAAGCTAGTCATTCAGGATAGTTAGTTAAGAAAGTTCAATTCCAAAGTTAGGATCAAGCTTCCATAGTATGTACATAAGGCTGTCGAGTAATGTTGAATGATACATAGGAAATTGCACAAGAAGAGAGATTCAATATGCTAAAGAGAAGGGTAAGGTAATCCGTTACTTCTCTAATAATGGGATTCCTTTAAGAGTAATAACTAATTGAAAACGATACTGGAGTAACAAAGCAACATATAATTTTTTAGTCCCAATCTTACAATCAGCACTTGACCAATTAGTCACGAAGCCAATCGCGATTGCATTCCACTAAAATACCTCAATTATAAAAGGGAGAATTTGTTATGGGAATAAATGAAAAAGTTATCGAGAATATGGATTATTTTTGTAGAGTAAAATTGATTAGATTATTAAAAACGTTTCACAGGAAGATTACGATGATATCCTCGATAACAGAGACAGTGATGAGTTTTCAAATAAGTGGATGAAGTTTATGATCAAGTAAGTACGATTTCAAAAAATAATTCGATTGATACTGAGTACGCACAAATAATTAAAAGGTTAAGGGAAAGAACTTTTAAAACAATATTTGAGCATACACAGTCATCCGACATTGCAGCTTATTTATCAGATGATATTGCATTATTATTGGAGGCAATAGTTTGTAATTATAATAATAGTTGGTTAAATGGATTATGGAAGAAATATAGTGAGGGTGAAAATATAATGAGGATTATTGCTGCAACTGATTCGGATTATGATTACATCAGAAGACATGACCATCATACCTTTTATAATCCTATGTAGAAATCACTCAGCTAATAAAAATATAGAAAAATTCCGATTAGAAGTAGAAGCCTTATAGTAGCATATAACTTTCTAGAGGTGATGAGCGTATGGGAACATGGAGTGCAGAGGTTTTTGGTAATGACACCTCGTGTGAGATCAAGGAATATTTCTATGAGCAGTACAATCGGGGTTCTGAAGTTACTCAAATTGTAAGAGAGTTACAAGAGAAATTTACTTATAGCTTAAATCATACAGATGATAGAAACAATGTATTATTTGCGTTGTCCTACTGCCTTTGGGAAACGAAATCCTTAGAGGATTCGCTGTTAGAGCAAGTCGCTCAGATCATTGAGAGTGGGAGTGACTTAACTGTCTGTGAACAGCTTGGAGCAAATGTTCAATTTATTAACAAGCGAAAAAAGTATTTACATACATTTATCACCAAAATTAGCATACCCAAAAGTATAGCAAAAAAGAGGGTCAAGCCACCTACACAAGTTGAAAGTGATTATCACAATGGCAGCTGCCTTACTTTTCAATATCCCAGTGGCTTATACGGCGGCATTATCATTATCGACTGCGCCTTTTATCGTAATCGAGGTTCAATGCGCATAGCATTCACCGATATTGAGCAGCAATCTGAACCCGATTATAACGATTTTCTAGCCTCTCGCCTGACCAACTTCAGCTGGGAGGGAGTATCGGGACAGGCAAACAAGTATGCCGCCTTTGAGGGTAAGACTGCCCGCATTTCTACCTATCCGTTGAGCTATGATCATGCTAATGAGCGTGTTTCTTATTTTGAGTATAACGATATGTTCTTCACAATTGTGGGCGAGCTTCCTAAATACACCCAATGCCTTCTAGCTACAGTTAGCATTGGAGTCCTCTACAATCTTGCTTATCCTGAGTTCGCCATCTCTATGGAAAAGACATTGCTACATTGGAAGCAAAACGAAGGTCTATACAGTGAAAAATTTTCTGAGGAAACGATTACTAAATTAAATAACTTATTAGTCCTCAACAAGTAGCTATTTACGTCTTTTCATAATTAGTATGTAAGGAGTGTGAGAGTCTTGAACAAATCACTTGATATTAATAAACGGATGGCACCACCATGGCTTATGTATCCATACATAGGAAGATACAGCATTGGTTGGAGAATGGGATATGGCGAGAGTTATATAATTGAATTTGGAAATTGGTTTTCTGAACTAAACATTGGAGAACAGAATAACTTTCGCCAAATGTTTCCTCCCCCTAAAGGTTGGCTTGGTTGGTACGAAGAAGACCATCTTGATGAAGATATTTATGATGATGAAGGAGACCTCCTTTGGAATGTTGAAGGCAAGCCCGCTTATTCAATTAATTGGCTAAGTGAAAAAGTCAATAATGGTGAAAAATTAGAATATTTATTCTTTTGGGGACACCAACCGAGTAATAACGGTCGTATTACAATCTCTTGCTTAAGTCAGTGGTGGAAAGAAGAATTCGAAGTTGAGATCAATAGTTATTGCTGTATGGAGCAATATATGATGGCAGAAAAAGCAATGATTTTTGATGATAAAGAAATGCTCGAGAGGATTTTGAAAAGCGATAATCCGAAAGAAATCAAGGAGTTAGGCAGGAAAGTAAACAACTTTAATGAGGCTATATGGACGAAGAAACGATATTCCACTGTTTTAAACGGCAACTATGCCAAGTTTCTACAGAACCCAAAACTTATGCAATTTCTACTACAGACAGAGGACAAAATATTAGTAGAAGCCAGTCCATATGATCAGATATGGGGTATAGGCATGTCTTCCGATGATCAGTCAGTTAATGACCCTTTCAAATGGAAGGGTGAAAATTTGTTAGGCTTTGCCTTAATGGAAGTGCGAGATGAACTCAAGCGGATATATAAAAATTATAATGCGCTAAACTTAAACAAGCTGTAGCAAGACTTTGATTAATATTTATATCAATTTGGTTTAATAGCTTGTTACGCTAACGGGAAACGAGAGCATGAATGAAATAGCATCTGCCTATTGTAAATGGAAAGAAGCCCAAATTGTATTAGAAATTCTAAAGGATGAAAAATCAATTTCACAGCTTGCATCGGAACACGAAATCAATTCAGTCCAGCTCAATCGTTGGAAAAACGAAGACATATAATAGAATTTATGAAACTAAGAAATTACAATATTCTGTCTTGACAAATAGGGCTACCATAGTCAAATTTTTTACTTTGCTCCTGATAAATTGGAATGGGAGTTAAATAGACACTTTATAGAGCAATTTAACAAAGAATAAAATCACGATTTTATGCAATATAGGAGGTAATCTTTCTTGGACAAAATCAAGTTACTAATAAAAAAAGACGACGAAGCAGAGTTTGTTGATATTTACATAAATGAGAAAAGATTAGTTGAAATACTCAAGGAAATTGAACTGGAATATGATGCTAAAATAGCAGGAGAATATAGAGGGCTTCCACAAAGTGTAGTGTTTTTTCCATCTAGACATTTCCTTGACGAACCAGACAAATGGTATCTCTATGATGAGAAAGTCTCTATATTAGAATGTGTTTGTGGAAGTCCAGGTTGTTGGGATTTTAATGTAAGGATAACTATTGAGGATGATAAAGTCATCTGGAGTGAATTTGAACAACCTCATAGAAGTGTTGATTCGGCAGGTGGGTATTGGAAATATGATAAAATAAAACCTATTGTGTTCGACAGGAAGCAATATGTAGCTGAACTAAGTAAGATGGCTTAATGCTTTTCGGTAAGGATGACTATACTGCATATCAATTTGGAATGGGAAAAGAGTTCGAAGATATTTCAAGTGAATTTTATGAGAAACGTGAAAGATTAATTCGGAAAGTGATATAAAAATTTCTCGAAAACGGATTGATGCGTGGCTGATGAACAGGATGGATGGGAACCTTTCTTTTTTTGACCATAGCCTGACTCAGCCGAAAGTGACAGCGCTATTCATCGATTTTTGGCAGTTTTTGCAGTTAGCTGACTTGATTCATCAATACGAAGAGTGGATCGATCAGGTAAAAGATTTTGAAGAAAGCGACTTGCCCGGACAGTTGGGATCATGTCTCAGGATGTTGCATCCGGATTTGCCTGAGCATTATCCTTTCACTTCGAAGATATCTATATTATGCCCTCCCCTGAAGACGACAGGCTACTGGCTTATCGCAGTCCCGCCCTAATAGGCCCTAAGTCTGTTGTTTTTTGCCAAGCAGTTCTCTATACTCTTCATAATACTTGAGGCAGGAGAGGGTAATGGATGATCACTCTGAAAGATATAGGGAAGTTCGCAGAGTTGCCGGAAATTGCGATGCAAATATACGAAGGAAATATGCCGGCTCTGGAGACTGCAATTGCGGCAGGCTGGGATATTGAAGAGGGCATCGTACTTAGCAAATACACGACGTTAAGCCCATTGGATCTGGCGCTTGTATCGGAGAGACTGGATGTTGTAAAGCTGCTGGTAGAACATGGCGTCAATCTGAATGTCAAAAATAATCCGGCTTTTTTGCTGGCAGTACGCTATTGCAAGGAAGACGTCGTTCGCTACGTTGCAGCGCAAGGCGCCAAGCTGGACAAGCTCAATCAAGTCAAATCAGGCGCGTATTCTCAAGCCTACTATGGCAACAAAAAGAATATCCCGCTCATCCACGAGCTTGGGTTGGATATGAAGCAGCATGCCGGTGCTGTATTGCGCACAGCCGTGTCGGACCATGACCGTAAGACAGTCGCGTATTTACTCGATCATGGGGTGGACATTAATTATAACGAGCCTGATATGGTCTATCCTTATCAAGCGACCCCGTTAACGGTTGCAGCGCGTATGGGCAATCTGGCTATGGTAAAATACTTGGTTGAACGCGGCGCTGACGTTACCTTAGCGGAAAAAGACGGCGAACGGCCGTATACGATAGCGGTCGGCAATAAGCATACCGAGCTGGCTGACTATTTGAAATCTTTGGAACCTACCGAGTTTCATGATGTGGCGAATAAAAAGTACGAGCTGCAAAAATATAAATTGTCCGATGAACTGGCCGGCTTTCTTACCGGAGACAAGCTTCGCCTTGAGCTCGCGCCGAATGAATACGAAATCGCGTATATCGATTTCTTCACATTGACCGATACGATTGAGATGAAGTTCGGCCAGCAAAAGCTGCTGCGTCTGTCAGCCCATATCGATAATTACTCCCATCTGTATCTAGTGTGGAATCCGAAGAAAAAAGGTCAAATAGGCTGTTATGACGTGGAACATAAGGAGTATGCGGACTTGTGCAGCTTTGCGGAGTTTCTGGCGCAGCCTGAAATGTACCTTATCAAGTATATGGAAGGTGAATTGTAAATGAAGAACCGCTATCTATTACGCCCGTAGAGGAGGACAGCAGCGGTCTTTTCGCATTCATGGTAATTAATATTCAGCAGCCTCACACCCATAACGAGAAGAGGTAGAATAATGGAAAAAGCCCTTTTGGAGCAGCTAAACCTTTGGCATCGAGATAAAGAATATGAAAAAATTATAGCCGCAATTTTGGAAATTTCTGAACAAGAAAGAGATTATGATGCAGTCGGTCATTTGGCAAGAGCGATGAACAATCTGGAACGTTACGAAGAAGCGGTGCAGCAGCTTTTGACGATTGATAAGCAAGGTGAGAACGACCCTCTTTGGCATTTTCGTTTGGGTTATTCCTATTATTACCTGTCGCAGTATGAGGACGCAGTAAGAGAGTTTGAAATCGCGAATAAACTTGACCCCGAGGATAAAAGTGCGTTGATGTTTTTAGATTGGAGCCGTAATAGTATCGGAAAGCAAAAGAAACGTAATCAAAAGAAGTCGAAGACCGTGCAGACAGCGAGCGAACGGAATTTTGCAGAGAGAATGAAACCTTTTCGGTTAGTAGAGCATGATAGCGGAAATATATCCATGCTTTTGGATGTCGGTACTTATAAAGATGAAGTTTTTCAAACAAGGGCAGACGAGGGTTTTGAAGGCGGCGGTTACGATTGGGGTTCTGTGGCTGCTGTTTTTCTTGAGGAAAGAATGCCTCATCTGGCCGATGTCGTGCATTTTGACCCGGAAGCCTCTATGTTTTGCGCTTATTCCGACAATAGAGAGGCTTTGCAAAATTTTGCGATTGAATTTAAGGATGCTTGCGAGGACGATGTCGTATTTAGGGATTTATTTTCCCGCGCTGAATTGGATTGATCAATGTGCAGTCGTCTGTTGCGGAATCGGAGGCGGCCATTTAACGCATTATGGGTCGAGAAGGGATTTTCATCATTACAGCGCATGCAAAATAAAGAAGCCTTCCCACATTGGGAAAGGCTTTCTGAGCAGGAATCTAGCTCCATTACGCCTTCCCAGGCGATCAAGGACAACGAATTGGCCGTATTTGCAGGACGATATCAAACATGAAAGATATTATGTTAATATGGCTGTAGCTTGTGCTATTGCGATCTGTTTCGTAAAGTTTCCCATGCTTACTAGAACATACTTAAGAAGCAATCCACTGGATGACTCTACATTCAACATAGCTCTGAAAAAAATATTATTACCATGTCGATCAGTATACGGTTAGGCAAAGCTGTCTTGAGATCTGAAACATATTGTTTAGGAGGGATCAGAGTGAAACAATCATTCACCTTTCATGACGAAAAATCCAGTAAATTTTGGTGGATAGATTATAGTGACTGTGACTTTGTAGTGAATTATGGAAAGACAGGCGCTGCCGGAAAATATGAAATCAAAGAATTTGACTCTGAAGAAGAATGTACCAAGCAAGCTGAAAAACTAATGAAACAAAAGTTGAAAAAAGGCTATCAGGCTGATAGTAATTTTGATTTTATCAACCATTTATACTTTGATGATGAGGAAATAGGGCTTCATCCCAAGACATCTCATCCTAATTTTGTTAAACATTTTACAGACGATTTTTATTATGACTGCGGTGAGGAAGAAGCGCCTTTCGGCAGTGATGAAGGCTCGGATACATTGGCGGAATTAACTGAAAATCTGCGAAAGAAAAGTCAATTGAATTTTGTTGAGTTCCCTAAATTTATAATTGAAAAGGTATGGGGAATGAAATATGTTCCCGTAAGCAGCTTGTTAGAAGATGAAGTAAAAAGAGTAGTAGAGACTGACGAGATGAACATGATCCAAAGTGATATGGTCACTTATGCTGTCGCTTTTGGTCAGATAAAAATAACTGGGGTAATTGATCCTGGGCTAAAGCATTGCGCTATTAATTCCTTGAAAAGAATTCAACAGACGGCAAAAATTTTGAACTGGGGAACGGATTCAGAAATAATCAGTAAAATGATTGAAGATTTATGTTCATTTTGACAACATATAACTGGTCTATTGTTGAAATATGGCATGATGATTTGTCAATTAACAATAAACAAGAAGAGTCTTTCGAAGGATTTATTGTTATTTTGTTTGAAGGGTTTTAAAAAAACAGGGATTTTATAAGTATTATACATTGGAGGTTTCATATTTTGGGAAGTAAAAGTATGTATCATAAAATGGTTTCAAACACTGAACTAATAGGTATTCTTTCACAATACTATGATTTTGAAATTGTTGAAGCTAATTCAAATACAAATGATAATTTTTTTGAAGTCGATGTCAAAGTGACTATCATAGCACAAGATGCTTCTGGTGGTGTATTCGCTTTGTACGGAGATGGTGTTGAAGAAGATTTACCAGTTATCTTTATCAGTTCCGAGGGACAGGCAGGGAAAGTTGGGAAAAACATCGAGGAATTTCTTAGTATAATGATTACTTGTCCTTATTGGAGAGACTTATTGAAGTTTTCAGGAAATGGACAATTATCTGAGATGCTAAAATCTCAACCGTTTTTAGAAGATGAAATATTAAAGGATATCCCTGAAATTGAGTCTGTTAAAAATAAAGTTTTTTCAATGCTATCCATGTGCGGAATTTCAAAACCAGTGGAAACATTATATGAATCAATGGAGTCCAAGCCATATGTTCATGTTTCGTCTCTCGAAGGTGAGAAATTCGATTCATTATTTAATAAGTTTGTAGTAGCTGATAATCCTTTATGGAAAAAGAAAAATTGATATATATTATGTAACTGTACTTCGATAATAGGATAGATTCATAGAGGGATAGTTATTCATTCAAGCATTGGATATATGATGCCTAACTAGCGTGAACGCACGTACCGTTCTGTACCTTAATTTTCTCGATTCTTTGTGTCCATTCTATTAACAGAGGTACAAATTACAATCCTAAAAGAAAGTGGGGAAGAACATGTACATAAGCAAATGGTGGGGAGATTTAATTGGCGGTTCCGATGATTCGCTGGCATTAATAGACTATTTGGAACAATTGGACTTAACGGATGTGACGCTCAATCAGATTTTAACGGACTTGGGTTTCGATGTTTTACTTTCTGAAGGAGACTTGAAAAACGGTGGAAATATTGGATTTGATAGGAAAAGTGCTAACGGCTCGTTTCGGGTAGAGCTTGATATTGCCTGCAGTGCTCTAATCGATCTTTCAGCCATTGTGTTGGAGTGTCTTAAATCAGGTTATGTCGATTTGCATGATTTGGATGAGTCTAGGCAGCCGTGCAAACTTTATATTGACGCCTCCGAAGAAAAAAGAAACCTGCTTCGGGATGAATTGGACAAGTTTTCCCGCAATCCGCTGTCCTACGATTTAGCCAAACTTGTTCCGACCGATGATATGAGGGACCTTGCAGAAAAGGCGAAAATAATCGCAGATGAGCTGTAATTTTGCTAACAGTGAACGATAACTCATTAGACAACTGCTAGTCTTATTCAAGGAATGTATTTTAACGGGAAATTATGAATAGTGTACCGATAAGTGAGGGGTCAAAATGACTCTAGAAAAAAGAATAATCGGATTGTGGTCAGTTGATAATTTATATGCTCCAGGTGCCATGGAAGACATTTTAGTTGTTTTCCTGCCAAGTGGTGAGGGCTGGTTATACTTTGCCCACCCATGTGAAAATATGGTTGAAAAATTTATTTGGAATATCGATCCATTTAATTTACTTCATATCAGAGGAACTACTTCATCCCTTTATTATGACGTAGATGAAGATCACGAGCTAGCAAAAGATAGTTATTTCGACAAAAATTCTGATGTGATCATTCATGACATTAAAGTGGAGGTTTCCGTCGAGTTTACCCCTCGAGGAGAGAATGAGGTTATTTCATTTTCTAAACTATTGTGGGATTCAGAAGATAAATTTGCACTAGTACATAGAGACTTTGATCGAATTATTCCTCCTATATTTGACCTGTAAGTATATATTTAAAATGATCATTGAACGAACAGAGAACTATAGTTCAATAAAACAGCGACAGACTGAGATTTTATTTTCTCGAACATGATTGTCGCTGTTTCTAATTATGGGCATAATCTAACACGTATTTCTCAAAGTTTGACGATTATTTGGGGTATCGGTAGAATACAGAACCTGAAATCGGCAGAGACACAGTAGCTGGCTTCATTGTAGCGATTGGTGATATAGCATGGCCCCATGTCTGCACTTGCCGAAATGACTTGATATGGTTTAGAAGAAAGGATGATAGAAATGCCAAATGATACTCAATCTCGTCCTCCTGCTGGTTCCTTTAGTGAAGCTGGTCGTTATCCCAGCGACCTGACAGGTCCTCGCAGTCACACTCTTGTCATTCAACCCGGTGTGGGTAGTCTATCCATTGGACCGTCGCAATTGGGGAAGAAGGCAAACCTTCACGTTGCGCCTGATGCGTTCATCGATTGGACCGTATTCGATGCCTTTGCCACTCCGGCGGGCTCGCCCTGGCCGCGATATCTGCACTATACAGGCAGTGACGCAGGCTTTTTTGATTGGGCGCAGAAACGTCCCATTGAAGAGATGACGTGGGCTCCGATCCTGTCCGAAGATACGGTGGCGGACGCAAGCAAGTCCAATTTGCAAGGCTTGCATATTGAGTTGGACCAGTCCGATGGGCGTCTGAGCCTGAAGCTTCCAAAGCGACAATTACGCCTGAGCGTGTCCGGCGATTTATCACGCTTCACGGCCACTGGCGATATACCATCTACTCTGATACTATCGCCGTGCACTAGCCGATGTAAGAATGATACCCCTTTCTTGCCGCCCGATCTGGGTGAATTGCACCAAGTGACGAGTTTGTCGCTACAGAACGCACCGCTAGGACAGCCCATCTCGCTGGAGTGTCTGAACCGGTTCCCTAACCTGAACTCACTGAGTTTGTGGGGGAACTTCTGCGACATGGACTTGCTGGCTCGTCATGCCCAATTAACGAATCTGGAGCTGCGCTTTATGCCTGATCTGGGGGACTTGCCACTCTTGGACACATGGCCGTTACTTGACAGATTTATCGCCTACAATGTGGAAGAGATCTCGGGCAAGCGCCTTAAGCA
Source organism: Paenibacillus sp. P5_B5 (assembly GCF_056400365.1). Classification (NCBI taxonomy): domain Bacteria; kingdom Bacillati; phylum Bacillota; class Bacilli; order Caryophanales; family Paenibacillaceae; genus Paenibacillus; species Paenibacillus sp. P5_B5. The sequence continues at coordinate 20,923 of NZ_JBFULK010000025.1, read as the reverse complement.
ACAAATGAAAACACGCGCTAAAACCCGTGCGTGGACCGGCCATGCTTCTGTGAGCCAATTGCGAAAGCCTGAGTGGTGGACGGCCGAGTTTGGCCGCCCGTTCTCATCCTGGCCTAAACGTCTGGCCAAGCTGGCTAACGAAGCTTACAACATTGCACAGGCAACCCTGGCCCAGGCCCGCAACTTTGCCGATGCCGAGGCAGCCATTACCGATTTCTCCGTGAGCTTCAATACCCTCAAAGGAATTGAAACAACCGAACGAGAAGACCTTGGTGAAGCGGTATGGCAACTCAGCCAGTCTGATCACCTAATTGGCCAGCCTATACCAGAAGAGATGGCTCAACGCTGGTTCGATGCAGTTCGCGATTACTGAATGAAGTGAGGAAATGAACGGGTACTAGGAAATCGACAAATTGCAAGTTGTCCCTGCGGACAACCACATACGAAGAAGCTAACTCTAAGCATCCTGAAAGATAGTAAAAAGGCGGAGGCTAATCTGGTTTAATGGGAAAGGAGAGAACGAATGTCAATTAAAAAAGAAGAATTAATTGAACAAATGATAAACTTGGTGTCTTGTAGGACTTCTCCAGAAGAATGGAGCACTTGGTGGAATAATCATAACAAGCAGTTGGAGTCATATTTAAATCGTGGTGAATATCTGAGGCTTAGACCTCGTATTCATGGGTTCCGATGGTTACCTATTTTGGGCAGTCAACAAGGAGCAATTAAATATTTAGATGACAGCAACATCCTTTATGTGAAAGAAAATATTTATCAGGAAAACTATGAGAAAGAACTGAAAGAATCCTATAAAGAGAACAGAGAAATGGAGAAACAGCGGTTAAGAAAAATAAAAGCTGAATTTTCTGAAATTTTTAATCGGTATCCCAAGTTTTCAAATTCATTGAAATACAATTTTGATGAAAGTGATTTCATCCACGTTGGATTAAACAATGATAAAGTCGAAGAATTTGAAACCACCTCTGGCATAAAAATGCCTGGAGATATTGCGGAATTTTTTCAAACAGTGTCAGCAATCTCTATAGAAGGTATTAGAATCGAATTTGAAAATATATATCCTCTTGAGTTTTTGGGTAAAAAATATTATGTTCTTGGCGAGTTTTGGAAAGAAGCTGATGGGGACTTGGTTTTATGGGATACTTCTGAATCTAATGATGTAACAAAAATATATTATTATGCCCATGGACAAAATAAAATAAAACTTCTTACAAAAAGTTTCGAAGATTTAATTGAGAAAGAGTTTGCTAATTACAACAAGAACTCGTGAAGTGCAAACTCACGAACCGTTGATAAGCTCAATCGGTTGTTATTGCCGTTCAGCTTGTTGCTCTATTCATCATAGGCACAAATGCGCTTGATCTGGATTTGAACAAATTCGTATCCCGATTAAGCAATGCTGGAACGATCCTAAGCAATCTGATGCGTTTGTCCTTTATGTAATTTTTGAAGACGTGGTTGCCGACATGATCGGCATTTGGTAGAAGAAGGCGGGACATGTAGGGTTTGTTTTAAAGGAAGTTAGAACTATATATTCGCAAAATTTGTCATGTTACTATAATAGAAATAGTCAGGATGAGGAGGAACGCAGTAATGACAGATTATAATCAGCTAGTTTTCGATGCATTGCCGCCCAAAGGGAGTAGCAGAGAGAAGGCTATCTCCGAGCTCGGAGCTAACGAGGCACCTGAGCTGTTGCATCTGGCTAGTACAGAGCGCGGGAAGAGTAAGCTTGCGGCCCAGAGGGCACTGGCTAAGATTGATTATGAACCGGCTGCAGCTTATTGGAAAAAGCTATTAAAGTCGCCTCAAAAATGCGAAAAAATATTAAACAACACATTCTCGAATATAGTGTCGGATCTACTTGCTGATCGAATGCTAGCTTTTTTGCAGACGTTTCTGGAGAAGAAGCCTGGCAGCAAGATTAGCTGGGAAGAGCATGAAACACTGCTTGCCTTACTTGGTATGATGCCGGGCAAAGCGAGTGAGAGGATGTGCGAGGTGTATGAGCTTGCAGCAGAGCATATCCAGAAGGTTTCATCATTTAAGCGCGACAGCGAGGTACTAGAGTTAACTCACAGAGATACTTCTTCATTTAATATAAGCGATACGTTGAATGGTGTGACTTTAGAGCAAGCCTTTCCTATGATTTTGGCTGGCTCTATTTTGATGGATGGAGATATTAGGCTGCAAGCGCTGGCTTACAGGCTATATGAACAATATGGGGGAGCCTGGCTGTCTCCTGTCTTCGCTTCTGCGCTTCTAACCAAGCCTGCTGGCGATGTTTTCGAGGCGTTTTCACAGTATTACAATGACCCAGTGGCGCAGCGTTTTATTTTGAACGTACTAGGTACGGTGAAGTTTGATACTAAGCAAAACCGGCATAGGTTTATGTTTGGCTGGGGTCATATGCTTAGGGATGAAACATATTTTTCACTAACACCGCTACTGTTTGAGGATTTGGATGTACGCTGGATAGAACTTTTGGCAGCTGATCCGGAGAAGAAAAAGCTAAGCGGTCTTATTAAAACGAGCTATTATGTTGGACAAGTAACTGGAGAATTTGATGATGTGCTGGGTGATCTGCTTCCGCTAAATAATACAATTTGTTGCCAAAAGGTTCAATCGTATTTTCTAAAAAGAGCGATTCTGGATGATGGAATTGGCGCGACATATGTTGGTATTTTGTATCGGATAGGTTATGAGGACGTTGAATCGATTCTTATGAAAAAATGGTCCCAAAAGGAAAATGCAACTTCTATTTGGAATGTGTCTAGTGATTTGCAGTCATTTACCCATTGGCCAGCCCAGAAGAGAGTAGCACTTTTTGAACAGGTTGGACAATTGGTTCAGGAGCAGAAATTAAAAATAAGCTATTGGAAGCCGGACACGGCCGAGGATCTGAAGAACAAGCTGCTCAAGTAGCAATAGAAGGGGCGGAGTAGCTGTTCTCGCAGCGCCTCAAGCCAACGCCATTGCGTGCGGAGCCTGCGGGCGAACTGACTTGCTAGGTTGATTGGCGTACTTCCGAATCAGACTATTCAACTTTCTCCTGACCGCTGGATCGATTTGAGCGTTTGGAAAAGATGTCGGAGGATAGAGACGAATTTGAAGATGCTGAAACAGATTTACGGAATGCTTTTGGTACATACTCTTTTGTCTACTCTGAAATTGGTGCTATCATTGGGACAAGGCTCATATTACAGCTTTTAGGTTATGAATTACCAAAGTCGAAATAATCGGCTACACTCCATTTCCTAAAGGCAAAAATTCAGATATTTATATGAGGTGGAAAAATGTCGGTCACTGGTTGGGTTATTAATGCGAAGTCATATATAGATGATGATTATGGTTATGTTAATATTGCGACAACATGGAAAGGTAAGGATATGCCATCCAAACCTAAAGAAAATGAACCAATTGAGGCTATGTGGTCTAACGAAAGCTTATATGGTGTCATAGGTTCAAAAGTTGGAGATTTCATAGAAACATATGGTGTAAACGCATCTCTACAAGAAGGAATGTTCACGCACCGCTCCATTGCGGAGCAACTGGTTAAAACTTATTCAGGACTTAAAGTGAATGAGATACAATGGAGAGAGAATCCGTTAGAACATACATTAAATAACGGCAAACCCCGTATTAAGAGAGCAAAATGGTTGCCAGAAAAAGAAGTTGACATTGTTTATATTTATTCTGACACGTATGTTGATGTTTGTAACCCTCAACCTGTTAATACCGATTTCTTCACAGCAATAAGAGTGAAAAAAGACTATGAACACAACTGGTTGATGTGTACACAGCAAATAAAAGAAAAACTCGAAGCTATGAAATTTAAAAACATTCGTATAGTTGAAAGTACAATTAAAGGATAATGTTCATCAGACAAAATAAGCATTACATACCAAATTCTCAAAATTGAACTTTACGTAAGTACCAACATTTTCTACACAAACATAAAATGAGGTGGATAGCATGCTGGATTTGGCCAGTCTTGTATGGGGCAAAATGGATGGTCCCTACGGCTCTGCTGAGAATGTACCGCAGTTGATCAAACAGTTGCAGAAGCAGTATGAGGAAGCTGTAACAGTTGAATTGTATTGGGAGCAGTTGTTTCATCAAAATACCATTTATTCAAGCACACTGGCCGCAGTCCCTTACCTGGCCGAGATTGCCCGTCGATCGCAGAGTCTGGAGGTCAAGCTGGATATTTTCGTGACTTGTGGCCTGTTCGAAGCCAATCGGTGCGAAAGCAGCGGAGCCGGTTATGAGTTGCCGGTTGAACTACAGCCACTAATGGATCGAGCCGGTATGGTTGCGTGTATGGATATCTACAACAGCTATATGACCGCTATCGCAGAACTGGCCGGTTATAGCTCAGATATGATGCGTTTTGCGGCTGAAGTCGGCAAAGACAACGGAGAGAAAAGGTACGTCATCGCGGCCGATGCAGCGTACCGAGGCTGGAGGGGAGCGGCTGAAGTTCTAATCACGTTCAGTGAAGGCGACGAATATGTGGCCTCTTGTCTGTCCTGCGGCGAAGATATCTATATTTGGCCTTCCCCTGAAGACGACAAGCTACTGGCTTATCGGAGCGATCCTGTATTTCATGCTGAGCAGGAATCTATCTCCATTACACCGTCCCAGGCGATCAGGGACAACGAATTGGTCGTATTGCAGCAGCTTTGCTCCGACATAGGAGAAAGCAGGCTCATGCGCCACATCCCGTATTTGGCCGGGCAAGTGAGCTGCCCTTCCTGTGGTGCTTCGTGTCAGATCTGGCCCGGATTGACGAACATGTACAAGTCTTAGCATTTTCCCGTAGGTCTATAGATTGATTTAGAACTTTCTTTATCGACTGAAATTTGTAACTCTTAATGCATTTATATCATACGATATTGATCATGAAGCCATGAAAGAAACCCGATTCTCGTTATAAGTTAATCGGGTTTCTTTCATCTATGTGGTTATTTTTGTTTGAGAAACTTTACTGAATTTTCTAATCTTAATACAGGTACTATCTTCATTGTGGAGATATTATTATTTTTAATAGCGATCTGAGCAATATCATCTTGAGACTTAGAATAGAGGAAAGTTTTGGCTTTGTCGTGAACGGCTGTTTGGAACTTGAGCTCAAGATGGGGTCACCTCACGAAACGGAAAAAATCGTCCACTAAGGACCCGTCATCTATAACCAGCCGAATTTCGTAGGACTATTCTCCAAAATTACGGAATTTGAATCGATTAATTCAGCAGGCTATTTCGTTGCAGTTCCTAAGCTTTATTGACTGAATGTTGAGATCCGACCGTCAGAGTTGCAATAGCCCGATGACGGATTTAAAGGGGATGTTTGTGTCAGAGGTCAATGACACAAACATCCCCTTTAACCGACGACGTCTGCATTGGTGACGACGGCCGACGATAGCCGGCAACGACCGTCGCCGCGACGTCCGGCGTCCCCATCGGACACCCGATGCCAAAGCCGACGAGGACCGTGGTGGGGAGGACGTCGCATCCTCCGCCGTGGTCTGTCGGTGGGACTTGGCCTAAGCCGCCGTATGCATCTTGCGAGCAGCCGTCTCCGGAGAGGATCTGTTCGACGAGGAGAGGACCATGAAGGTTCCTTCTATGTTCTTGCTCGCCGTCTACTGCTTCTGGTTATGCAGGTGCGTCGTTAAAGTATCGAACGCATCGGACCAGCCATCGTAGAAGTACTGATCGCCAGGGTGACCGGCTACTCCGCGCATGTGGAAGATCATCTCGGTGCGGTCGCCATGAGCGGTGAGGGTTAGGGTTACGACAGGGGAGTTCTCGATGGGATCATCGGGGTAACCCCAGGTGAAGACGAACCGTTCGAAAGGTACGACGTCGAGGAACGTACCTCCGGTGGGATACTCCTCGCCGGTCTCGACGTTAACCATTGTGTAGCGGTAGCGTCCGCCTTCGCGGACGTCGAAGGAGATGGACTCCAGGGGCGTCGAAGGCAACCAGACGGCGAGTTCCTTCTCATCGGTCCAGGCGCGCCACACGAGCACGCGGCGGGCATTTAGGGTGCGGGTAATGGTGAACTCCGGTACGGATGTGGGCATGTTCATTGTTCCTCCTTTGTGGTCATGGTCTTGAGGTGTTCTTCCAGTGCGTCGCGGCGCTGGTTCCACTCGCGGCGGTGCTTCTCGACCCAGGCCGATGCCTCATCGAGAGGCTCGGTACGCATCGTCAGGGTCCGCCACTGGGCGTTCGTTGTGCGTTCGATCAGCCCTGCTCGCTCCAGCACTTTGAGGTGCTGGGAGATCGCGGGTGCGCTTATCTCGAAGGGCTCGGCGACCTCCCTGACTGTCGCGGCCCTCTGTGACAGCCAGGTCAGGATGTTTCAGCGCGTCGGATCGGCGAGCGCAGCGAAGGTGAGGCTGAGTGTGTCCTTAGCAACCAATTAAATAACTCCTTAATTAATGATATACTTAATTAAATGCCACAAATTGTGTGGTCATGTCAAGCTGCTTGGAGAGGGCCGTGACGCACAGGCCGAAGGATCGCTGGTGCGCACCTCGGCTGTGTGAAGTTAGACCATTATAAGGTTGACTAAAATGGATTGACAACAAGTTTATCCCTTTTAAGTTGAGATTATTAAGAAAGCTACAGGAAAAACTGTCGCTGAAATCATTAGCGAACGAGTGTTTAAACTTTTAGGATTTACTCAAACGGAGTGGAGAACAGAAGGAAAAGAAACGCTGGTACAGCGAGAGAACTTGCTTTGTGGGGGAACTTGCATCTGAATAAGGGAGCTATACACGGGCAAAACACTCAAATCTCATGCAAGGCTACCAATTGACTCGGCAGCCTTTTGGAATGAGGGTAAATCAGCAACTTATTATTTTTAACATGAGAAAAAGGGTTATATAGTGTATGATTCTCATTTCATCGGAGTATCAATCATTACATCTCTTTGGTGACCAACTTCGAGTCTATTGTACTTACAGCAAATCGTATTTTCTAAGCTATTCTCGGTCCTCCGTATCTACTTTTCAATCTAGCATCTTGTTTAATGAAACATAACTACATCTTTCACGTATATCCCTTTAGTTTCATATTTTAACAGAGAAAACGATAGAGAAACCTATAGACTATCGTAGAGGTCACGTGTATGTCGGTTTTGAAAAAACGAAAGTGGATTTTATGGTTGTCAGCTTTAGTCCTTATCGTTACAGTTCCAATAACAATTTTCATGCAAATAATCATTCATTCTAATGTACCAGAACTTGCAGATGGAAGCATTGAGCAGCGGTATGCACAGCAAGGAAGCTATCATGTAAAGGTAGAAGACGTTAAGAGTACGAGCGGAGAGGCTTTATTTAGAATATACTACCCAGCATTTCAAGAAGACGAATCCTATCCTATTATTTCTTGGGGGAATGGAACAGGTGCCACGCCAGATCACTATGATGAGCTCTTAACTCATCTTGCTAGCTGGGGATTCATTGTAATAGATTCCTTTAGCAAGACAACAGGAACAGGCAAAGAAATTGTGGAGGCTATTGATTATTTGAAAAATGAAAACCAACTAGCAAACAGCTTGTTTTATCAAAAAATACAAATGGAACATATTGGTGTAGCTGGACATTCTCAAGGGTCTACTGGGGTCATTAATGCTCATACCAACTATATAAGTGGATCGTTGATTAAGACGGTTGTATCCATCGCTCTCCCGGATTTGAAGCATTGTGATCCAGAAGATGTGTACGATACAGCACGTATTACCGTTCCTTTCCTCATTATGGGCGGTACACGAGATTTTCTAATCTCACCCGTATCAACGAATCAATTAGCCTTGCATAGTACTAACGCAAGCACGCCTGTTATGATGGGGATGGCAAAAGGTGCAGCTCATACAGCGATTGAAGGTAATGGTGGCAATCATAGGGGTTACTTGACGGCTTGGATGAGATATCGGCTGCTTGATGATCAGGAAGCCATGAAGGCATTTCATGGGGATTCTTCCGAGATGATGCATAATACAAATTGGGTGGACGTTATACAAGCAAATATGGATGATAATAAATTCGTGCATCAATAACAAAAAAACGGCATGTTTGCCGTTTTTTTGTTGATGTAGTCATTGAGCTAACGGGACACGATAGTTGAGTAGGAGTTGCATTTAATAAAGCAGCTCCTCTTTGATTTATTCATGTATTTTGAATAAACTGTATATTAGATGGGATATCAATGAAAGGACAGGTATGAGATGAAGAAAAAAGCAGCGGTAAAACTAGATGATCTAATTAATGAAATTGAAGTTCAAATGGATGAGACCTTTACATATATAAACACCCAGACAGGAGAAGTTATAATATTATCGAGAGAAGAAATGAGAGCTGCAGAAGATGAAGAGTCACTTGAAAATTATCCAGATTGGCAAAGAGAGAACATTGAACAAGCAACTAAAATTATAGAGGATGAAGATGAGATTTACCTCGATTTCACATTAAAAAACGAGTACCATGAGTATGTAATAGTAGAAGAATTTATCGGGACATTAAGCGAAGCAGAGATCCGAGAAGAATTGTTTGGAGCTATTCAAGGAAGAGGAGCATTTAGAAGATTTAAAGACGCGATCAGAGAACATGGCGTCGAAACAAAATGGTATGAATTCAAAGAAAAAAAGGTAAAGGAATTAGTTATTGAATGGTGTAAAGAGAAGGATCTTGTAATAGAGGAATGAAGTATTATTTGTTGTACTATCGAGAAATAAGAGTTGAATAAGACAATAAGCTGACTGTGTGAACAGTCAGCTTTTCTTGGCTATTCCCCTAACGGGCAGAATAGTTCCAATTATGGTAATATGAGGTTGAATCAAAAACGATCTGCCGAGTGGATCAGCGCCTTATTTCACTTATAAGAAAAAAGAGGTGATGGTGGTTTGAGAAAATTATTGGTCATAATGGCATGTTTTTTATTTATTGTAAGTTGTTCAAAGAATGCTGATAATGTAGATTCTAAAATTCTTTCCTTCGATACATCATTAACGAACCAAAATGGCTTAGAAAATTGGAAACTTCTGATGCTTCCTAAAATCAATACTCTAGGACAACAGGGATACGATATTGAATTTATGTATACAGGGAGTGCTTTTGTTAAAAGTGTAGTTGTTTATTATAGAGTGGATACCAAAGAAAAGCTATCAGGTAAGAATGTAAAAGCAGATTCGAAAACCGTTGTCTCTAAATTAGATCCGAATGAAAAGATAACGTTATCCGATTTAGCGCTGCCAATTAATATACCTGTCTCGGTAGAAATTAATTGGCTCGAAGGAAACCATATTAATAAGGGAACGGGAACTTTTAACATTACAGAATCAAAATAAAAAAGGTTGTGCTCAATATTGAACTGCGTTCATTGGTATTCCCCTCGCTGGCCGTAACATAGACTTGATGTCGATGGCGAAAAGACACACGATACATTGAGAGAGGGGAACCATTACTCTTGTCGTTAAACTAACGGGACACGATGGAACGATAGTTCAATAATGCAAGGGCTGCTAATTGGTAGCCCTATTTTCAAGTGACGGGCAGGATAGTGGAACAGCTTAACGAAAATTGTAGTAGCGACAATAAATATTTGGGGGATGCTTGATGAATAAACAAAATGCTTTATTTCAGGATTTAAAGCAGATAAGGGATTCTTGGATTAATGTGGACTACCTCGTTCCGAATGCGGTTATTCCTGAATGGTCTGATTTAAAAAGTGAATATCGGATATTAAATAACCTTCTTGGTACAGATGAAGGAATTGAAGCATTTAAAAAAGTTATAAAGGATAAGATTGATGGAGTCTTACATTCGGTTTTAGTAATGATTGACGGTGGTACAGAACTTGCCGAGAAATTCACTATTGACCTTGTTGTAGAAGATACTGGGGAATCCCTGAAGGTTGGGATTGCTTTACATGAAGAGTTTACGGGATATTTGCTTGATGCCGAGGAAAGTTAAATTTTTAACCTAACGGGCAGGATAGTTTAAGATCAAGCGCGGTGAACCGTATCACAAATAGTGGTAAAGCGGAGAGTGGAGCTTGATGTATACATGAATGAGCTTCACCTTTAATGTTTGTTTACTGCTAATATGCAAAAATGAATGGAGAAGCAATATTGCTTTCTCCATTCATTTTTCGATTTATAGTATGTACTTCCAAGCGATCCATGAGATGAATACTGATAACCATGAAATAAATCCGAAAACCATTACGATTTTATTCTCACTCCAGCCATACTTCAAGCTGAAGTGATAATGAATCGGAGTCATTCGAAATATTCTTAATTTGGTTTTTTTGTAATACCAGACCTGCAAGATAACGGATAATGATTCGGTTAGATAAACTGAAAATAGAATTGGTATTAAAATTTCTACCTTTTCAATTATAGCCAAAAAGGAGAGTGAACCGCCAATTGCAAGGGAACCGGTATCGCCCATAAACGCTTTTGCAGGATAGATATTATAAATAAATAATCCCAGCAAACAACCAATCATTACCAAAGAAAAAGTTTGAACTTCAACTTTGTCTGAAATTACAAAAAAGAAAAAGAATGTTGGTATGGAAACATTTATTAACAGACCATCTAGTCCGTCAGTAAAATTTATCGCATTAGCGGAGCCAACAATAAATAACATCATTAGTATCAGATATGCGAAAACCGGTAGGTGGAGAGAAAATCCTTTAAACAAGGTAATATCTGAACTTAAATTGAACTGAAGTAATAAAACAAATAATAAAATAGTCGTAATAATAAATTGGAAAATTAATTTTGTTTTCCCTGATATTCCCGAAGGATCTTGGAAAGCAGCCTTTTTAAAATCATCGATGAAACCCACTAAGCTAAATAAAACAAACGTTGTCCCAATGAAAAGAACAAGTGGTTTAGGATGGAAATATACTGAAGTAATTACGCCTGTAAGTAGGATAATACCTGCCATTAGTGGTGTACCACGTTTGGCTTGATGGTCTGGTGGTAGTTCCACCCTGATTGGTTGAGTAAGACTTAAACTACGCAAACCCCAAATTAAAATAGGTGTAAACATAGTAACAAGTAAAAATGAAATACTTAATGCAACTAGTAACGAAGTCTCCATATAATTGCTTCTCCTCTAACGATTTCCATTCAGAATTATTATATTCTCATTTTGTGGACAAATATGCATCTCTCTCAGAAATTCATTCCAGATCAGGATAAGTTTTTGAATATACAAAATTCAAATAGTATCACCTAAAATTTTACTGCAATTTAGAATAAACGGCAATTACTATATTTCAATTGTCGGGTGACAAGAACTTTATCTCATTCCCGACTGAGGCAATCTGTCAATGAGTTTCTTAATCCGTTATTAAGCTAACGGGCAGTTTAGTTTAATGATCAAAAATAATAAGTAGGAGATAATATCGTAACTCCGAATTGTTAAACTACGTAATTTTATTACGTAAAACGATCTTATTACGGTAATTACGAATTGAATTTCGTAGAATAAAAGTTAATAATCGTTTGGAAGGAATTAGTAATTCTTGATAGAATAAATATGAAGATGATCAGGTAATAAATTTGTACACATAAGGAGATAAAACTATGGCAAAAAACAAATTACTAAGAATGGACAATGTTAGCATCGTTGTAGAATCCCTTGATGACGCAATCTCTTTCTTCGAGGAGATTGGCTTGAAGCTCGAAGGGCGAGCTACTGTCGAAGGTGAATGGGCTGGTCGCGTAACCGGGCTGGGTTCACAGTGTGTAGAGATTGCTATGATGGTTACCCCAGATGGCCACAGCCGACTTGAACTTTCGCGATTTCTCACCCCACCTACTATATCAGATCACCGAACTGCTCCTGTAAATGCCCTCGGTTATCTACGCGTCATGTTCACCGTTGAAGACATTGACGAAATGGTATCCAGACTCACTAAGTATGGTGCTCAGCTCGTTGGCGAAGTGGTTCAGTACGAGGACTCGTATCGGCTCTGCTACATTCGTGGAAATGAAGGACTTCTAATCGGTTTGGCGGAACAACTCGGTAATAAATAAGTGACGTTTAAAAGAAGACTTAACTGAAATGTATATTACTAGAGTAAAACAATCAATGCAAAACCAAATTAAAGGGACTCAACTAACGGGATACGATAGTTTAATATCGCAGTCTTAAAACCTTCCATTAGAAGCAAACTAGTAATAATTGCTTTGTGGGGAGGTTTTATTATGATTTTAAGCGATTTATGGTGTCAATATGAAGCAGATAAACGAATTCAGGGGTTTAGTCCGAATACATTGAAAGCATATGCCTTACAGCTCAAGATGCTGATATCGGAACTCGGTGACTTAGATATTTCTGACATAACCTTGAATATGTTGAAGGAATATTTAGCTAAGCAGTCTGATCGATTGAAACCAAGCAGTCTTGGACATCGCATCCGTTTTGTACGTTCACTTTTCCGTTTCGCTTATGAAGAAACGTTCAAATCCATCACTTAAATTACGCGAACCAAAAATGGATAAACGTATTCCAAAATTTTTAATGGAGGAAGATGATATCCATTTGAAAATCTCATGCCAGACTCTAAGGGAAAAAGCTCTGCTTGAGTTCCTGTACAGCACGGGTTGCCGAATTAAGAGAGGTGGATAAAATCAACATTGAGGATCTGAACTGGGAGAACTGCTCAGCCATTGTAAATGGTAAGGGTTCAAAGTAGAGAGAGGTTTACTTCACCACCGAGTGTAAAGTATGGTTGAAGAAGTACTTAGCCAGTCGTGAGGACTCATGTAAAGCCCTATTTGTAACGGATACAAATCCGGTTAAACGAATGGCCATCCCAACACTGAGATGGGTATTAAAGCGGCTTGCAGACCGTGGAGATATCGAAGCAAATATATATCCCCATCGCTTCCGTCATACCTATGCATGCCAGCTCCTGGATAACGGAGCACCTTTAGATTTCATTCAAGGCATGCTGGGCCATGAAAAAGCATCAACCACACAGATATATGCTCAGTTGCGTGGTGAACGCCGGCGAGAACTTTATCGTCGGTTCTTTTAGATCGGAGTATGGTAGCATTATAATGCAGAATGTATCTTTAAAGGAGACATAGAACTTGGAGAGCAGACTAACCCCTAAACAACAAAAACGACAGCAAGAGCGAGAACTAATTGAGGAGTATCACAAATTTGTAAGCATCAATTCCATAAGAAGAATCAGGAGATCTATAAAGACTTCAACTACACAGATCATAAAGACCTCCTTTTACTTGCCAAAATGAAATTGGGTCGATTAACTGAGAAGGATTTTAATGAAAATAAGCGGCTACTGGAACGAATGGAATATGAAGACAAAACCTAGAACTACAAGGGACAAATCGCGAGTATCCGCTCCCTGGTTTCTTTAAACGATTGGGCAGATTAATTCAATAGTGAGTCTAACATCTCTCCTGAAATTAGGTTAATATTGGAAGAATTACTTGTGAGGAGAGATGCAGATGTCGGACATACAGGCAATTGTATTAGACTTGGACGGAACATTGCTCGGCAGTGACAAATCCATATCACCTAGAAATTATCAGACTGTTAAAAGATGTTATGTTTCTGGAATTCATATTATTGTTGCCACAGCGCGACCGCCTAGAGCGGCTAATCAATTTGTAAAGAATTTTCCTTTTGTAGATTACTTGGTTTATTATAATGGTGCTCTAATGACATGCAAGTCTAAGCAAACTCAGCGGCACATTAGTATCCCAATGGAGATTAGCCAACAGATTAACAATTTCATCGAGTTACAGGCACCTCAATCGTTAATTTCATACGAGGTCAATGACTCATGGTATACGTGTACACCAATTCCCGACTCGCAACTTGGTCATTTCGGTATCCGTTCAAATGATCCTAAACCCCTGGTAGTTGATAAGGATATTATTAGTTCACTATCCCCGACCAAAATATTGGTTCATGGTTACAGCTCATGGAGGGATGTTATCGAGCAATTCGGCGACCATGTGAACGTAATCGCAACCGATGAAGGAGTATTGGTTCAAATCATGCACAAATCAGCCTCAAAGGAAGATGCCGTGCAATGGGTGCTTAATGATATTGGGGTGAAGGCAGAAAATGTAATGGTATTCGGGGATGACTTTAATGATTTAGGACTATTCCATAAGTGCGGATTTCCGATCGCTATGGAAAACGCGATAATTGAGCTGAAAAATTGTGCAGAACACATTACCGAATCAAATGATAATGATGGTGTTGCTGTTGCTCTTGAGAAATTTGTGCTGTGAAGCACAAGCTGATAATGATTCAACTAACGGGACACGATAGTTCAAACAATCAGGGAGCAGACCGCTACGGGTAGTTGCTCCCTTTTGCATTGAAGTAACGGGCAGGATAGTTGAATTATGCTTTGTAATTCATTGAATTTAATCTTGAATTTTGCTACAATTTTATCAGGTTATATTTGGAAGGAGAATCAACTCTATGCCAGCAACTTTGTAATGGTTTGATCTAAATTTATTTTTTACTATTACAAGGATGCAAAGCATAGTGTGTTATAAATCACTAGATGCACGAATCCTTGTGGTTTGCTGCATTTTTTTAATGCCTACTCTATTCCTGCTTTGTATTCCTTTTATATATTAGGAGGATATCAATGAGTAACTTACAAAATATGAGTAAAAACATCTTTACTATAGAATGCAAAGATATAATTTTACGGGAGTATATGATTGAAGATCTAGATGAACTACAGAACATTACCTGGCAACCTCATTTTCATGAATTTTTGATTGATTGGAACGTATCCAAGGAGCAACGGGAAGAATGGATAACGAATTATGAAATACCAGATAACAAACGGTTTCTAAATGCTGTATCAAAAGATGGAGATATAGGACAACTCCGTTTACGAATGGGTATAATATCCAAAGAAACTGGTAAGTTTATCGGCGTGTACGGTACAGGAATATTGGATAAAGTACCATCACCTAATAGAGAGATTTTTTATGGGATCTCAAAAGACCATACAAGCAAGGGCTACACGACCCAAGCCGCAAAAGGGTTAATTAAGTATTTGTTTGAAAATACCAACGTCGAAGATGTCATTGCTATAGCTCAGATACGTAACGTTCCATCGAATAAAGTGATACAAAAATGTGGTTTTGAATTTCAAAACAATATTGAGATTGAAAATAGGAAATACAATTATTACAATCTTAGAAAGAGATAGTTGCGCTAACGGGACACGATAAGACAAAAACAACAGGCTACCGGTAATATTCGGTAGCCTGTTCAACGAGCAGGTTAGTTCGGAAAAAAATTTGAGCTTACTGATATGTAAGCTCTTGTTTTTATATTCAAATATTATTATGAATTAAGGATACAAAATTAAGTATTTTCCATTATGTTGAAAATTAGTTTGAATTGCGTGTAAACAAGTTATATAATTTAATTTTGGTAATAAGACACGATTATAAAAAATGTGAACTAACGATTATTTATATTAGTGGGAGATATTATTATGGATTTTAGGAAGGTTTTTGACAGCATTCCTGAAGAATTTGACAAATGGAGAACCCGTTATAGTGATGAACTTTTCGCCGACGTTATAGAATACTCAAAGCTCGATTCTGGCAAAACAGCTCTTGAAATTGGTCCCGGAACAGGTCAGGCTACCGAACCGATATTGAAAACAGGCTGTTCGTATTTGGCGATTGAACTTGGCGAAAATCTTGCAGAGTATACAAAGAATAAATTTAGTTCATATGATAATTTTCAAATTGTAAATGCTGATTTTGAAACATATGATTTTAGGCATCATCAATTCGATTTGGTTTATTCAGCCGCGACAATCCAGTGGATACCGGAGGAAATCGGCTTTCCAAAAGTTTATGATATATTAAAAAGCAATGGAACATTTGCGATGATGTTAACTCGAACAGATGAAAAAAGTGCTAATGAACCCTTATATTTGAAGATACAGGAAATATACTCTGAATATTTTCATCCAGAAACAGAATATACATGCAATTTAAATTACAACAATACTGAAAAATATGGCTTTACTGATATTGAATGCCGTCATTATCACATAACAAGAGAACTTAACGCTGATGAGTATGTCTCATGGATAAGTACACATGCAAGTCATATAACTCTGCAGGAGCCGTATAAATCAAAATTTTACGCAGGAATCAAGGACGCTATTTTGAGTTTTGGCAATAATATAAAGCTTTATGATACAATAGTTTTGTATTTGGCAAGAAAGCCATAACCTCGCAGTATAAGCATAATATGAAGTTAAGTTGGTTCACTATCTTCTTATTAAACGTCATAATTATTAAATGGTAAAAGTGGCTTACTTTTAACGGTAAGCCTAATTTTATTAATAGTATTATTTTCTAAGATAAACTTCACTACATCTTTAAAGGGTTAGTTTGTCTACCATCAGCACTCAACACAAGTCGACTGTGTATTTAGATTAAAGCTAACAAGGAGTAGATCGTGATCTTGTAAAGAGAGATCAAAAGAGTAAGAATCTATTAGTAGTCTACGTTTTTCAACATAATTCATGTAGTCTTTTCGAGAATATATACATTGTGAGTTATCCAGTAAAACAATCTTATCAGTGTCAAAAAATAAATTCACATGCTTCATTTCATATCACCCTTACTTAGAATGGCATGTTGTTCTAAGCAATGCCAAGCCTAGCGAATTTTCCTTGGTATGTTATTCATTAATGAGGATTTCAGTGCGTTCACATAGCTGTGTGGGAACAGAATGAGGGTGGCTCGGGTAGCAGCTGGAACAGGGAGGAAGGGCTTATGATCAGCGCTTCTGCAGGAACAGGATTCGAGACGCTGCACATAACGAATATGCAGATGAGAGACTGGAAAGGTAAACTTAGGCGAAACTTCAAAGCATAACACCAGCTCGATATTATCCATTAGGTCATTTAACTATCGGGACACGATAGTTCAATTGCTTTAAGGCTGCCACATTGGCAGCCTTTTCTCACCTATGGGTAGGTTGTAATAATGATATTAGTGTAACTGGAAAAGGTTAGAGGGAAAATTTATCGATGGGCGAATTTGATATATAAAGTAATTTACCGAAAAGGGGCATTTTCAAGTGGAATTAAAAGAATTGATTGATCTTCTAACCATCACTGAAGTACGTGGTAATGTGAATGTTAATATAACTGGTATCAAAATGAATTCACAACATGTAACCCCTGGAGATCTGTTTATTTGTGTTCCTGGTATACCTGGCTTCCAAGAAGATCGTCACTCTTATGCTGAAGATGCAGTCGATGCTGGGGCGGTCGCCCTTATAGTGGAGCGTGATATTAACGTACCTGTACCGACCGTCAAAGTGCCTGATTCTCGATATGCTATGGCAGTGATAGCTTCTCATTTTTATGGTTATCCGAGTCGTGACTTAAAATTGATAGGTGTTACTGGAACGAATGGAAAGACCACTACAAGTCATATGCTTGAATCGATATTGGCGCATGCAGGATTTCATACGGGGTTGATGGGGAACCTTGGAACAAAAATTGGTTCAATGACGATGGAAACCGATATCAATACCCAAGAGCCTCCTGTTCTACAGTCAAATTTAAAGAAAATGAAAGATGCTTCCATCGATTATTGTGTTATGGAAGTCACTTCTCAAGGGTTAAATGTAGGACGTGTGCTAGGTTGTGAATTTCGAACTGGAATTTTCACGAACTTAACGCAAGATCATTTGGACTATCATGGAACAATGGATAATTATCTAGCCGCTAAAGGATTATTATTTTCAAGAATAGGAAATTCTTTTTCTCCTGGCCTATCACAACGCAAATTTGCCGTTTTAAATGCAGATGATACTGCATCTCCAATATTTCGTAAATTAACTGCTGCACAAGTCCTAACCTACGGAATTGTTAATGAAGCAGATGTTATGGCTAAGGACATACAGTTGAATGCTCAAGGAACTGTATTTAATTTAGTTTCCTTTGCAGGAACGAAATCGATTAAATTAAGAATGGTAGGAACTTTTAATGTGTACAACGCGCTTGCTGCCATAACAGCTTCATTAGCCGAACAGATCCCTTTATATGCAATCCAAGAAGGGTTGGATAGCCTTAGTACTGTACCTGGCAGAATGGAAGTCATCGATGAAGGTCAGGACTTCCTTGTGCTTGCTGATTACGCTCATACCCCTGACGGATTAGATAATGCGCTCTCGACAGTTCGTGAGTTTGCGAAAAGAAGAGTTATAGTAGTTTTTGGTTGTGGTGGTGACAGGGATCGTACAAAACGTCCGGTTATGGGCAATCTCTCAGCAAAGTACAGCGATATTGTAATCGTTACTTCGGATAATCCACGGTCGGAAAATCCAACACATATCCTAAAGGATATTGAAGTGGGATTAAAAGAATGTGGAGTAACAAATGCCACATATGAACTCATCGAAGATCGGAGAGAAGCAATAACAAGAGCCATTCAAATAGCTGAGTCTGAGGATATTGTACTTATCGCAGGTAAGGGTCATGAAACCTACCAAATTTTAAAGGATCGAACGATACATTTTGACGATCGAGAAGAAGCCAGAAAAGCGATTCAAGAAAAAATGTCGATATCATAGCAGAGATGATTATTGAACTAACGGGTAACTATAGCTTACCATTGTGTTTATTTTATTCAATAGATTCATTTTTGGCAATTCGAAATGTTATAACAAGAAATGAAAGGGGGAATGGCGTTGATTGAACATAGCAATCTTGAAGAATATCAAGATCCGGTAAATTACGATCTTGAATTTGACGGTGAAATGGACAAATATCAGTTCTATCTTGAGCTTGCTAGATCGAGTCCTGGGGAAGTGTTAGAACTTGCTTGTGGTACAGGCTTAACAACGATACCCCTGTCGAAAGCCGGCATAACGATGACCGGTGTAGATATCTCTTCAGCGATGCTCGCATATGCGCGGTTGAAGGCGGAAGGGTTGACTGTTACTTTTATGGAAGGCGATGCCCGTACCTTCGAATCGGACAAGCGATTTTCGATGATTTATTTGACTGGTAATGCATTTCAGGCATTCTTAAGTGATCAAGATCAAATCCATTTGCTCACGACCGTTCACAAACATTTACAACCCCATGGAATCTTTGCATTCGAGACCCGTAATCCGGAGGGAACGGATTTATCCGATCAAGAGGAGACAGAATGGGGATCATTTATTGATAAGGATGGGAATAACGTCAAGGTATCAGGCACACAATGTTACGATGCTAGCCAGCACATCATGCATTGGGTCACGATGCGTGATTGGGGGTATAAGCGAACGACTTCCCGAATTGCTTGTCGGTTCACGAATCAGGATACGCTGCATTCTTTATTAACCCGTCACGGCTTTCGCGTCGAACATCAATATGCTGACTGGGATAAAACACCGTTCTCTCCGTCATCTTCATCTATCATTAGCGTTTGTAGGAAATGTTAGGAGAGACGTAATGCATTACAATAGAAAAAAACCCTCAGGTCGAGGGGATTTTTGTTGATCCTAAGTTTAGCATACTTTTCGCATTAATAATTCAATCGGTCCGCGGGACATTCGTTTTCTCCACCCATGCGAGAAGATAACGGCTAATCTAAAATATAGGATTCCGTACCCCATAGCTCTTGTCCTTTAACGATATATGTCCTCCGATGTCAGACGACAAGAACATGTATGTATTTTGGTGAAAACAACAGAATGATCACAGCCAAGGCTGTACGAATTGTTAGGAGTTAAGGATCTTGATTCGAAACTGCAGTAGCAGCAGCGAATCAAGATTTTTTCATGTAAAAAGAGTTGAGTATAATCTCAACTCTATAATCGTCTCGGTGAAGACTGAGGAAACCCACGACTAATGTATTCTATAGGTTTCAGCTTACAGGATAAGTTACTCTGATTGCTGAGCTTTGTTTGTTTGAAACGTCGATTGTACTTGACTGATCATAGTTTGAGCTTGTTTGATTTCGTTAGCAGCTTGTTTTAGTGCTTCTTCACAAAGAATTTGATTTGAAGCAGATTGCTCAATGGCTTGTACAATAAGGTCTTTAGCGATAGATGTGACTGCTTCCGCCTTTTTCAAAGAATTTGTATCAATTTGTTGTTCCATTTTGATGTTCCTCCAGTCAAATTGTTTGCTAATGGTTTTCTTTCTATTTAAATAGCCATTATATTGCTGCTCCTCGTTTTCCATTTTGTTGCATACGGCTTTAGACTTGTTGGACGATTTGATCTGTCTGCACCGGTGCACTCTTAAACAGTGTTTTTGCATCCTGATTTTGAGTTAATTAGTTTTCAAAAATAATATGGCTTGTAGGATTCAGAGACATACAAGGAAGAATAAGGGTACAGTTAAACAGACATTTGTTTGAATTATCTACCTAAAACATTGGATCTGTGTCAAGATTTTCAACTTTCATGGAAGGACATCCGTGACATACAACGTTAAGCTAACGGAGAACGATAGTTCAAACAACCAGGGAGCAGACCGCTACGGGTAGCTGCTCCTTTTCGCATTGAAGTAAAGGGCAGGATAGCGGAATCATTTCGCGAATACCTTAAATATGGAAAGTTCGCGAAGTTCGTAAATAAGACGTTAAAGGAAATCAGTGCAAACCAAATAAAAGCAGTATGGAGGAGCGATCGATGATGTTTGAATTCATTACTCACTATTACAATGCTGTACCATTTAGAAGTCTGTCTGCACTTTCAAAAACAGAAGCTATGAAAGTCATGGAAGAACTATGTGATGATACGCCTATCTTTGAAAGATTCAAAGAACCAGTTCAATATTGGGAGAACCGATTAGAAGGATTAGAAGCGGAGAATTGGTTGCGAAACGGATTTAA